>JAGRAA010000355.1 GCA_020435185.1 Bdellovibrionales bacterium
ATCAGAAGCATTTACTTTTAACGGATGATTTTTAAGCATTAAATAAAAATCTTTAAACCAGTCCATATCAAAATTTTCTTCGATAATTTCACTTAATAAAAAATGAAATAAATTTTCATCGAGTTTATAGGTAAAATCCAACTTTCTATCTTTAGAAAAATTAATTTCTATCTCTTCTTCATTCACCAGGTTTTTAATTTCAGTGATAGCTTGAAAGTTTCTAATCTCAGGTAAAATATGAGGAGAAATATAATTTTCATCAATCAATCCTTGAACAAAGTCCCCTTTTATTTTCTTTTCATTGAGAACCTGAATATCTTGAACAGACAAATACTCTTTTTTTACTAGTAAATCTTTAACGATGGCAACTGTCATTGGGCCTTCTACTTTAACCAAACTTCCTTCACTAAAAGATATACTATAAATATCAGGGCCTTTCTTGACATTCAAATGGCCTTTTAAATTGCTATGGATAAGCAAACTGAGAATATAAACCAAATCTAATCCAGTGATGCTCTCTACTCGATCCAATGCTTTGATCTTATCTCTGGCAGATACCTTTTCTTGTAGTAGCAACGCCTGTAATGGGAGTTTTGGTTTTTCTAGTACTGGCTTTAATGTTTCGGCGATAACAGATAAAAGTTCTTGAGAATTAAATGGTTTTTTAAAAAAAGCTTTTGCTTGAGCTTTTTCTTTGGACTTCTCCATGAAGGACTTATCTTTAAAAATTCCACTAATTAAAATAATCGGTGAGTTCACACCGGTCTTTCTAAGCTCTTGGGCAAGATCTACACCATTCATTCCAGAAAGCATCACATCTATAATCGCAAAATGAACTATATTAACTTTAGCCGCTCTCATAGCGGCCTTAGGATCACTCACTTGAATAGGCTTATAACCTTCACTTTCCACAAGAGATCCAAGTGTCGAGAGCATAGTAGGGTCATCGTCGACAATTAATATTTTAACATCCGATTTTTTCATGACTCTTACTTATCGGAATTTTTCTTATAAATGTTTAAGTTTATTTAACTATTTTGAAATCTAGCCTTACTGAACTCTAGGTCGGACAAGCCCTCAGCTGGCTTTTGAATCAGGATAATGCTTCTTATAGGCTTGCATCAGCCTTTCTGCCAAAGTTCCACTGGTAAATGGTTTCACAATATAGCTTGATACACCGTTTTGAGCGGCTTCTAAAACACATCCCTTTTCACTCTCCGTGGTAATTAAAATAAATGGAATTTGCTTGAAAGAGTCTGAATTTCTAACTTGCTTCAAAAAGTCCAGTCCACTTGGACCAGGCATGTTTAGATCGGACAATATCAGATCAAATTTTTTACTACTTTTTACACTCGTCATTAATGCTCGAAGCGCCTCATTAGCATCACTACAACTCACTAAGCTTCTGAACCCTAGCTGATACAAAGTATCTGCTATAAGTCTTCGCATATGAATTGAATCATCTACCAACAATATGTGCGTGTCTCTTCCAAACACAAACTACTCCTAAGCTGATTTTTTCAAATCTTTTTTTTCAATATTTTCTGGAACTTCTATTGAAATCTGCGTCCCCTCGCCTGGTGTCGATTGAGCAATAACAATACCCCCCAATCGATCAACTTCAGCTTTAATAGCGTCCATCCCAATTCCTCTTCCTGAAAATTCACCTACATGTTCTCTACTCGAGAGCCCCGCTTTAAAAATTCTTTGCTGAATCTCAAAGTCAGAATGTTTTTTTTCTTCTCCGACGAGTTTTTCTCTAATCTTTGACACATCAATGCCGTGTCCATCATCTCTAATTTCTATTTTTAAAAAACTCTTTCCTTCTTTTTGAACATTAGAAAAAGAAACTTCTATTTTCCCTTGCTCTTGTTTACCTTCCATCTTTCTAAGCTCTGGAGTTTCTATCCCATGATCGACGGCATTTCTGAAGGCATGAACCAAGCTAGCAAACAAGGGTTTGTAAATTTCAGAAGATATTTTAAGAGACCCGTTGATAACTTTTAACGGATAAACTTTTTTACCCTGCTTTTCAGCTACGGTTTGAATAATTTCATCATAATGGGCAACAAACTTTTCTGCAGATTCTTTTAAAAACTCTTCTTTATATTTTTTTATAACATTCGGTGAAACTTTATTTTCAGCCAAAAACCGCGAAAATCCCCTAAGAGTTCTTTCATTGATTTCAACTTTTCTTCCGCCATAGACTCCTAAACGCAAAAAGAGCTCATCATTCTCTACTAAGAAATTCTGAAAAACACTTTTTAGTTCTGCAAGCGCAATATTATATTGCTCAAAAGTTTCTTGATTAGACATATTAGGATTATTTTTTGCTGGCTCTATAATATTCTGGCATATCTTTGTGTGTTTAGATAACTCTGCAGCCCCAAAAGCACCAGATTCTCCCTCTAAGGTATGTAAAATCCTAAATATTTCTGTAACGTCAAATAGATCTAAGCTTTTTGACAGAACATTTAGACGTTCTAAACGTTCTTGAGCAGATTTCAAAAAATTCGCAAATTGATTTTTATTTTTGACCAATCTAACAATCATATTAGAGTAAGACTTTTCTTTGTTTGCCATGATTTCAGCTTGATACTCTTTAGTATTGTCTGTCGCAACCAATACTAAATTTTGAATCTTTTCTTCTGAATCTCTAATCGGGTAGAACTCAAGAGTAATATGACGGCCCTCTGAATGCTCATAGGTTTTAGGCCCCAACTCTACCATGCTCTCAAAAGGCAAAATCTCATCAAATACAGTATGCACCCATTGAAAAAACTGCTCTTTTTCATGATCTTTGATTTTTAATATTTCAGTTAAATTTTTTCCCGTTGGATCTGTCTCCAATATGTCTAAACAAGCTTTGGTATAAACATTTCCCGCTTTCCCTTTGCGATCAAAAGCTAAGAAACCCTGTCCCAAACTATTCATAATCGCACTCAAAAGAACGTTCGCATCGCTTAACTCTTTGGTTCTCTCTTTAACCATTTGTTCTAAATTTTTAGAGTATGCTTCTAATGCTTTTTGAGCGGATTTTAAATCTTCAATAACTTTTTCTTTTATATTTAACTCAACAAGGTACTTAACGTGCAGCTGTTCTTCTAAGGTTACATCATGCATGACCACAAGCCAAACCTGGTCTTCTTGTTTAAGAGGCGTAATACTTAACTGAACACTCCCCTCTCTTTCATTTCCAATTATGAAAAATTTTACCTCTTCAAAAGGATGTTTTTCAAAAAAACCCAAATCACCATCAGGCATGATAAACAGATCTTTATTTTCAAAAGAAAATATTTCAAATATTTTCTTTTTCTGCATACGTTTTACAGAAATCCCCGTAAGCACAGATGCCGAATCATTACAATAGATCACCTTGCGATCTTTATCGATCACAAAAACTGTATCTAAAAAATTATCAAAAACATCTAAATCCATTACTTTCCTTATTTTCCGGTTAAAAATCTAAAATACTTAGATTCAACAACATCAATTTCAAGCTCATCACCAGTTTCTTGATCTTTGATTTTCTCAGGTGCATTAACATCACCATCGGTGTAATCAACACCATGTCTAAATAAGATCAATTTTTCTTCCCCAGAATCTTCGGAGTAATAAGGAACAAAAAATGATTCTACCTTTCCATTATCTGGTAAAAAACCTGACACCATATTGATTTGATCTATAATAACTTTAGGACAATTTCTAAAATTTAAATGAACTTGCTTTGAGTCTTTAAGCCAATTAATCCACTCACGTATCCCACAAGAATTGATAGACACAACATCTTCTAGATCGATAGTTATTTCACCATCAGAACCAAATCCTTGAACAGTAAAATTAGAATCTTCATCGATGTTTCCGGATATTTTTATTACAACTTTTCCATCTTCCTGTAGTCTTTCTAAAGACATCGTTCCCATATGATCCATCCCTTTTAAGATTCGATTATTATTAAATTTTCAATATCTTAAATCGGAAGCATCAGCCTTTGATTTTATATAAAAACCGACAATCTAGACTAGACCATCAGCGAATATAGACCTAAAACAACCCCTAAAATTGAATTTAAATAATTACATTTTTCTGATAAAGCCTGGAATAATCCAATAAAACGTCGCCCTCTAGAACTTCAACTTTATTCAACCGCAGCGCTAATTTATCTTTAAGATCTTGAATTTCTTTAGATTTCGTCCAGGAAACCCCCGTCTTCGATCCCAAGATGCAAGGAGCAACAAAATAATAAAAACGATCGAAAAAATTTTGAGCAGCAAAAGCACTGACCGTGAAAGCTCCACCTTCGACAAAAGCAGAAAAGATCTTATTTTGATACAGTACTTTTGAAAGACCTTCTAAATCTAATAAGCCGGCCTCCTTATTAGGGCACCTCAATATAGAAAACTTACTTCTTTTGACCTTTTTAAAGTGATCTTCTCCAACGGCAATATAGATTTGCTCAGGAGATCTATATTTAGTTAAATTAAGATTATTCATCTGCCCAACGGACTCACCTTTCGGATCAATAATCAATACTTTATTAGACTTCTCGCTGTGTCCTTCGATTCTTATATTCAGTTTAGGATCATCAAACAGCAATGTGTTTTTACCGACGGCAGTACATTCATAAATACTTCTTAAGTGGTGAGCCACTTGTCTAGACTTAGAATTGGTAATCCACTGACTTTGCCCCGACTGATGAGCCACCATACCATCCATGCTACTTGCGATCTTTAAAGCAATAAAGCTTCTTTCTTCTAAGATATTAACTTTAAATTGATCGATAAGTAATTCCAACTCATCTATTAAATATTCAAACTCACTTTTTGGTCTATATCTAGAAGCCTCTACTCCGGCTTCTTTTAAAATTAACTCCCCCTTACCCTTCACCTTTGGATTAGGGTCTGTGATACCGTAAGTGACCGATGCTAACTTAAATTTAGACAATGCCATGGCACAGGAGCCCGTTTTACCTTTGTGAGCACATGGCTCTAACGTGACCACAACATGGGCCCCTTCAAGATCACTTTTATTATCGACTTGAGAAAGAGCCTCTATTTCGGCATGATTACCACCAAAGACTTTATGATGTCCTTTTGCAAGCAATTCGAATTTCGGCGATAAAATCACACATCCAACTGGAGGATTAGGACTTACAAGGCCTATTCCCTTTTTTGCTTCTTCGATAGCAACTACCATCGCTTCGTCAATAGTGTATGTTTTTTCCATTCCGACATCCATTTTAGTTTGCAACCATTCACATATGTTTTAACATTAAGATCGCTCTATTAACAATATCATTTATCGGATAAGATGTTTTGGAAAAAGAAAATATTCAATACACCCCTTTAACAATCGCTGACATAAATGATTTTATATTTTTTACTGATAAATATATTGGAACCGGATACTATAATAAACTTCAAGCTCAAAAGTATTTAATGATTGGAGCAGAGACCTCATTCAAGGCAAAGGTTAGTCATAGTATTGTAGGCATTAGACTCACTCTTCCTCCCGATCAATGGATAGGCCTTGTACCTGAAAAATTTCTCTCTCTCAAAAAATGGACCGTTCCCTCTAATCAAGTGGCTTATTTTAAATCACTTTTCGTGGACGACGAATTTCACCATCGCGGGATTGCCAGCCAACTCAATGATCTTTCTGTTGCTCGGTTGAAAGCTCAAAATACGCTCGCTATCTTGACCCATTGCTGGAAGGAATCTCCAAAGAATTCCTCTCAAAACTATCTTCTAAAAAAAGGGTTTATTCCTCTCCAAGAGCATATTAATTTTTGGTCAAATATTAATTATCTCTGTACTCGATGTAAACCTCATCGCTGTACTTGTACAGCCATTGAAATGATAAAATACTTAGAACAGGAATCTCTATGAGCGTATCTTTCTGGAATGACTTCTCAACAGACAATCAAATTTATTCTGATATAGCTATTATAGGCGGAGGCATAGCTGGACTTTCTTTAGCCTATTGGCTTCAAAAAGAAGATCCAAACCTCAAAGTATGCTTAATCGAAAAAGGACTCCTCGGTAGCGGTGCCACAGGACGCAATGCCGGCTTCATCACCTGCGGGTCTGTTGAACATTTTAATAGATTAGTTGGCACTTACGGAGAACAAAAGGCCTTAGAGATATGGAAGTTTAGCGAAACCAATCTTAGTTTATTAAAGTCAGAAATATTTTCTTCTTTAAAGATTGAAGATATCGAGTTTGAGCACAACGGAAGTTTTTCCTTAGCCTCTACAGAAAAAGAATTTGAAGAATTAAAAAAATCTGCTCAAATCATGAAAAAATTGAATATTAATGTTGAAGTGCTAACTGATTTGCAAATACTCGATCGGCTGGGAGCGGAAAAATTTGTTGGAGGGATCAAGTATCAAGATGATGCTTCTGTACACCCAGTTAAACTTCTTCAAGCTATTCAATCTAAAATCACAAATGTTACTTTTCTTGAAAATAATGAAGTTTTTCATATAGAAAATCATGGATCAGAAAAAACAATTTTAACTAATAAAAGTAAAATTACTACTTCAGCGGTTTGTTATTGTACGAATGGATACTCTTCATTACTCAATCCATACTTCGGCGACAAGGTTTTTCCCACAAGAGGTCAAATTTTGATCACCGAGCCTGTCAAACCTTTTATGGAAGGCCCCTGTTATGCTAATTTTGTTCTTGATTACTTTCGGCAACTCCCCTCAGGAAGGATTATTATTGGTGGTTTTCGACAATTGCAAAAAGATGTAGAACTTGGTTTTTCTGACGAAACGAGCCCTATTATTCAAAGCGCACTAGAAAATTTTATAAACCAACACTTACCCATGGCCCGCGGCAAGAAAGTGACTCATCGTTGGTCTGGCGTCATGGGCTTTAGCAGTGATGGGCAACCTTTTATTGGCTCACTTCCGAATGATCCTCAAAGCTTTTTTAATGTGGGCTTCACCGCTCATGGCCTAGGACTATCCTTTCATACGTCCAAATGTCTAGTAGATTTAATGTTTGGTCGAGATATTCCTCAATTTTTAACTGCAAAGCGGTTATCCTAAAAATCAATGAGAAATTTTATTAAAAATTTGGCTGAAAAATTACAAGTTGAATCTCAAGAACAAAGAAGAGAAAAAAGAGTCAGTGTTCTTAAAGAAATGACGGTTATCCTCACTATCAACGATAACATTCAACTCAATGTAGCTAATCTCTCCTTTAATGGATTAGCCTTTAAAGCGGCTAATGATACCTTATACCACATAGGAGACCGCATTGAAGGTAGCCTCAATGTCAATGGACATCACTTTCACATCCAGGGTCACATACGCCACTTTAATAAAAATCAAGGGCTTGTAGGATGTCTCATTGAAAACTCTGATGACAATTATATGAATCGGTTTTTAAATGAATATAAAAATGAATTAGAAAAAGTCCATCATAAAAACGCCTCTCGAAATCCCGACCGAGTAGGTACACCTCATTGGCACCTTGAAGGACAGTACGAATTGTTTTTTATCGAAAGAAATCATAAAATATCTAAAATTCAAATTGTTCATAACAGAGACGTTCTAGAATTCAATCAAGGAAAAATTTATTTCGGTATTGCTGACGAAAAAATGGATAGAAACAACGTTTATTTTGACGGCATTGAGATTATATCCAAAAAAAGAAAATTGCCCATTGAGTTTATTAAAAATGCGGCTCAATTCGTTAAATCGCTCCCAACTTTAGAAACTGATTATAAAACCCAAATTATCAATAAGCTTAAAAAATCTATACGCTAAAATTAGATGAAGTCTGAATAGAATTCTTTGAACTTTTGATCGGCTTTAATAGAGCTTTTTGACCAAGATTGAATATAAATATGATCAGGATCTCGAACCCGACTTAATGCCACATAAGCATGCCCAGGCTCCCATAAAGACTTTAAGTCCACAATCATGCGATCAAGAGTCATCCCTTGTGACTTATGAATGGTTGCTGCATAAGCCAAAGACAACGGAAAATTACGAATTGCGGCGACTTCCTTTCCTTCTGAATCCAGCATTGAAAATGTCGCTTTTTCTATATTTGCAACCCGACCGTTTTCTAATTCTACCAAAATATTTTCAGAAGAAATATCCTCAACCCGACCAGAGGAACCGTTTACCCATCGGCCTCTTGGATCATTTTGTCTGATCATCACACGGCAATTGCGTTTTATACTCACCATCTCTCCAACAGGAGCGTTTTGAAGAAGTTGCTTAATATATCTTTCAGGTCCAAATACCTCAGAAGAGAACTCCACAAGCTCTTCGTCGATTTCTTGTAATCGTCTCATATTGTAAGCGTCTGTTTGATTTCTTCTTGGAAACAATCGAGTCCCTACTAAGTCATCGGAATCACCAATCTGTTTGCCGTTTAAAAAATTTTCTACTTGAGTATCACAGACACCTAAACGAACCTTTTTTAATAAATCTAAAAAGTGTTGATCCTCTGATCGAACATTTTGTTTCATAAAAACCGTATTAAAATCAGACCTCTTCCAAAGAGGATCCATAAAAGCCCATTTCTTTGGCCCCCATTTCTGAACTGGAGGAAGTTGGGCAAAGTCGCCAACAGCCACAACACGTAGACCTCCCCAAGGAGATGAATCATCTCTCACCTTGCGACAGATATCTTCAGCAGCACTGAGAACCTCAGCAGAAAGCATTGAAACTTCGTCTAAAACAAAACCTTCAATTCTTTTAATTCTACGGACTGTATTCTTGTTATCAAGAGCTCTATTTACGGTAGCCTGATGACCTCCCTCCATAATCCCCAGTCCAAAAAAGGAATGAAATGTTCTTCCCCCTACCAAGACTGCCGCCGCGCCAGTACTGGCCAAAACTGGAAAATATTTGTCATCTATATTTTTTATAAAGTGTTTTATTATATAACTTTTACCACAACCAGCAGGCCCAGTAATAAACACGTTCTGGGTACTGTTTAAGGCTTCAATTGCTTTTATTTGACAGTCTGTAAAATTCTCTGATATCACAGTAAGAATCTAGAGGACTTCTAATGGCATTTCAATTTAAAAATAAATATCCTTTAATCGACCACCAAGAGGTCTATGAAGTATTAGCTGATGAGCTGGTAAATGCATTAGAACACGTAGTCCTTATTGACGTCCGAGAATCGGAAGAACTCGATGGTCCACTCGGATACATACAACAAGTCCATCATATTCCTTTAGCTCAGCTCAATGAAGAGCTCCCTAGGTTTAATAAAGACGAAACTATCGTTTTTGTTTGTGCGGCCGGCTCAAGATCCATATATGCGGCGCTCGCGGCCTCTAGAGAAGGATTTTTAGATGTAGCCAGCATGGCTGGTGGAATGCAAATATGGAATGCCAAGGGATTTCCGACAAAATTTAATAAAAGTGGTGAATAAATGAGTTCTTATAATAACGTCTATGTCAATCGAACCTTAAACATGAAACACATCCATTATATCGGTTTAGATATGGACCACACTCTCATTAGATACAAAAGTGAGAATTTTGAAAAGCTGGCGCATAAAGCCATGATAGACAAACTCATTAGTGATTTAGGATATCCTCAAAGTTTAAAAAGCTTACAGCTAGATTATTCTCGGGCCATACGTGGGTTAGTTATTGATAAGGCTCGAGGCAATCTTTTGAAACTCTCTCGTCATGCTGCTATTAGAGAAAGTTATCATGGATTAACTCGAATCGATTATAAAGCTCAAAAAAAATTATATAAAAGCACCTATATAGATCTGAGTGATAGTAACTTTGATACAGTAGACACTTCTTTTTCTGTTGCCTTTGCGACTTTGTTTGCTCAATTGGTTGATCTTAAAGACGGTGTTGAAAATAAATCTTTGCCCGATTATAATACCATGGCCGCTGACCTAACCATAGTACTTGATAGAGCCCATAGAGATGGAACTATAAAAGATGAAGTAAAGAATAATCTTGAAGAATACATCATTCCCGACAAAGAGTTAGTCCTAGGATTAGAACGATACAAGCGCCACGGAAAAAAAATCTTTGTACTTACTAATTCAGAATTCTTTTACACAAAACTTCTACTGGACTACGCTATTCAGCCGTATTTGACTGAGCATAAATCCTGGGAAGATCTTTTTGAGTTTGTAATCACAATGGCGCAAAAACCTCGGTTCTTTTACGATAACTTAAAGTTTTTACGAATTGATCCCAAAGATGGCTCAATGACTAATCTAGACGGAAAGTTAGAAAAGGGCGGCATCTACCAAGGTGGATGTGCCCATCAGTTCACTTCGGATTTAAATCTTTCTCCTGATGAAATTTTATACATCGGTGATCACATCTATGGTGATATTGTTCGCTTAAAGAAAGACTGTTCATGGAGAACAGCCCTTGTTGTTGAAGAACTTGACGATGAAGTTGAGAACTTAATCAAAGTAAAAAATATTTCAGAAAAAATAGAAGCTCTTATGCGCGAAAAGGTACCTGTAGAGAAAGACATTAGCGATTTAATTTCTGATCAAATTGAACATAGTCATAAAAAAAATGAAGCTCAGATTTCTGAAAATATGAAAAAAATCGAAACTATAGACAAAAGCATTTCTGCTCTTATTACAGAGAGACAAAAAGAATTTAATCCTTATTGGGGAGAATTTTTACGAGCAGGTATAGAAGAAAGCTATATCGCCTACCAAATAGAACGTTTTGCCTGTATTTATATGGCAAAATTAGCAGACTTATTTTCTCAATCTCCGCGAACTTATTTTCGTTCAGAATTGAGGCTCATGCCACACGAGTTAATTTAACGAGTTAGATATGAAGATCAGCACAATGACTTTCAAAACTTTCTTGATTATAGCTCTACTTCCATTGTCTGGTTATGCTAAAAATCAATCACCCACTAAAACTATGGACCAAGTTTG
The DNA here is from genome assembly GCA_020435185.1 of Bdellovibrionales bacterium. GTDB lineage: Bacteria > Bdellovibrionota > Bdellovibrionia > Bdellovibrionales > UBA1609 > JAGRAA01. The sequence continues at coordinate 10,914 of JAGRAA010000355.1, forward strand.
TTTAGAAGCCTCTCAAAAATGGGTAAAAAAAACCGAAGCCAAAGAAACAAAAGTCGCGATGAATAAAATAAAAGTCTCTGAATCAAAGATTTTAGGCAGTGGTGCTTTACTTGTCCTTACTCATCTTTTTGTAGATGGCCCTAATACTGGTGAAAATACCCACTGGGAAGTCGTCGGTGAGTTCGATTATAAAAGAGCTTTATGTAAAATTCTAACGGGCAAAAGGCATTGGCCACATTAAGAGAATCTCAATGGCTTCAGCCCTCTTCTTTTATTTTTGGCTTAGATTAAAAAAAGTTTAATCAAATCAACAACTCGACTCGACGCGTAAACAAAGCCAGATTAGTGTTGGAGCAATCCTACTATCTAGTGTATTTTTTTGAAGAAATGAGGACTTGATCATGGGACAGGTACCTGTAGAAAAAACGGATATTTTAAATAAAATCGAATCTGGCATTCCGCTTCGATATGCCATTGTTGGTTCAGGCAAGCTTGCCCGTCACCTAAAACATTATTTTCTTATCAAAAAACTCCCCCTTCAATTGTGGTCTAGAAACTCCAACCCCGATTTCAACACTAGGTTAAAAAATGATCATCTAAATAAATTTGATCGATTACGAGAAACCATTAAAAGTGTCGACATTGTTTGCTTGGCATTAAGCGACGGAAGCCTTGAGGGTTTTTATAATTTTAATAAACAAATCTTAGAAGACAAATTTGTGGTTCATTTCTCAGGAGCTCTAACCATCCCTGACGTCTACAGCGCGCACCCTTTAATGAGCTTTGGCAACAAACTCTACGATAAAGCCACTTATGAATCCATTCCTTTTATTACCGAAAAAACTCATTATCCATTGTCTAAAGTTTTTCCTCTTTTGCCCAACCCAAGTTTTGCCATCGATTCAGCACTAAAACCTCTTTATCACAGCTATTGCGTATTGGCGGGCAACATGAGCACTATTTTATGGCAAGAAGTCTTTGAGCGGTTTGGAACAAATCTAAAACTTCCTAAAGAAGTACTTATCCCCTACTTACTGCAAATTTATCGTAACCTCATCGAAGACCCTAAAGAAGCCTTAACCGGTCCTCTACAAAGAAATGACTTAGATACTATTCATAGAAACCTCGTCGCCTTAAATGACGACTCTCTACAGCAAGTCTATGAAAGCTTTGTGTCTTTTAAAGCGAAACAACTCAAAGAAAAATCATCTCTCTCTCATACACAGGATAATAAAAATGAAAACACCTGATTTTAAAAGAAAAAAAATAGAAAAATCTAAAATCACAATGCTCACTTGTTATGACTATTGGTCAGCTTGTTTGCTCAATACGACTAATGTAGATTGTTTGTTAGTGGGCGACAGCCTCGGAATGGTCATGCATGGCTTCAAATCCACTATTCCAGTAACTACAGAACTGACGACTATTCATGTTTCTGCAGTCGCCAAAGGGGCCCCCGATAAGTTTATCGTCGGAGATATGCCTTTTTTGTCTTACCGCAAAAGCCTCGATATCAATATGAAAAATGTCGAGCAATTAATCCAAGCAGGTGCGAGTGCGATCAAACTAGAGGGATGCAAAGGAAACCTTGATCTCATAGAACATATAGTAGATTCAGGAGTACCTGTTATGGGACACCTAGGACTCACCCCTCAATCTATTAATCAATTGGGAGGATTTAAAGTTCAAGGAAGAGAGCCAGACGCTCTAGAAAAAATAAACAGTGAGGCTCTTACTCTTCAAGAAGCTGGTTGTTTTTCGGTA
>JAGRAA010000356.1 GCA_020435185.1 Bdellovibrionales bacterium
GAACTTCTAGGTTTAAAGGCTCCACCTCTCAAAACACTAGCTCCACTTTTTCTTACGGCATGAGCAATCCTCATTGTTTGATCTTCGCTTTCTATAGAACATGGCCCCGCCATGGATAGAAAATTATTTCCTCCTATGACTAAATCTCCTACTTGAATAGTCGTCGGCTTAGTTCGACTTTCTGAAGAACAAAGTTTAAAAGGTTTCGTCACTCGGGTAACAAACTCTACCCCATCTAAAGCTTGTATTTCTCCTACATTTAGTTTAGAGGTATCGCCAATCACACTAACCGTTGTCAGACTTTCTCCAAGTATCGTATGAGGTTTACAGCCTTTTTCTTTAATTTTTTCTTCTAAATCAAGCAGCTGGTTTTTTGAATGGGATTTCTTGAGATGAATGATCATCCAAACACTCCTTCTTTATTTCTTTTGCTTTGTTATAGGCGTCCTTCAAACGATCCACATTATTTAATAAATCAATAAGCACCCTATTAAATTCATTGACCGCCAATGTTAGGTAATGCTGATTAGAGGTAAAAATATCCTGCCACAAAGAGGAGGAGGCATCAGAAATTCTAGTTAAGTCCAAGAACGATTGCGGAACAATGTCTTTTTTTAGCTGCTGTTCTGAACTCAGCACTAAAGCTAAAGCTATAAGATGAGGCAAGTGACTGGTAAAAGCCAAAGACTGATCATGATCCTCTGTATTCATATGTTTTATCTTAAGTCCTATGCCTAATAAGACTTCTTTTAATAATTTTGGCAATTGCTCTTCATCATCACAAATAACAATCTTCTTATTAAGATAAAGATCAACATCGCTATGTTCATAACCTGAGGATTCTTTTCCGACGATAGGATGAGCAGGGATAAAATTAAACTTAAATTTTTTATAAGAAAATACAAAGTTGGCTATATCACTTTTAGTGCTAGCAAAATCTATCACTGTAGATTCATGAAAAATCTTTTCTCCATGTTGTTTTAAAAATTCTTTAATTTGATGAGGAGACAAACACAAAAATATGTATTCAGAGCCTAAAGCTTCGTTGAGACTTACCAATGGAGCATCAATATCTGATCTTATATCAAAGGGTTTAACCTCTATCAATGGATGATAGTGTCTGATGGCCTTATAAAGAGATCCACCCATAAGTCCCAATCCGATAATAGACACAGAGCCTTTCAACGTGCTCACTCCAGGTTTGGATTGATAAAGCTTAGATTGTCTCATTATCTCTTGAAAAATACTTTCCACCCATTTTGCATCCGAATCAGATAAGTTTTTTGTAAGAGCACCTATCTTTTCTTTTTCTCTGAGTTGATCTTTTATGGGTATTCCTTTGGAAGCTTTCCATTGAGAAATTTGATCCACTTGAGTCAAACGCTCAAACAGAAGAGATAAAATCTGATGATCTATGCGATCGATTTCATCACGAAAAGCCTTTAGAGAAAGATCTTGTTTTTCAGAACCCATCTAAGAATCATTCGGCTAACTAAATCCAGAACTTAAGTCGGTGTTCAAACTTTAATAAATTATCAAAAAGCAATTATTTTCTATCGTTGATGCATAAAAATTAAACAAAAAATTAAACTTCTGCGGATCTTTTTGCAAGCCTTCAACATATAGAAACATGCCTTTAAAAGAACAATCAAACCCCAATCTGTCACCAATATTGTAAACATTGTAATAACTAAAAAATAAGCATCTACAGCCAGCATGAACTGTATTTCAAATGAGCTAATATTTGTTTATTTTTTTAACGATTTAAATGAGTATTTGATGAGAATTATATGGCATATTGTTTGCTGTTTTTGATAAAAAATTTATCTCTACGTAGACCCGTTGTTTTAAAGGAGACTTTCTCATGAACAAACCCATACTTTTTTTAGGAATAGCATCTGTTTTGCTACAATCCTTTACATCTTATGCTCAACAAGAAGCTCAACCCCATAGACAGAGCTTTAATCCGGCCTTTCACTTCTCAAGAACGGATTCAACCAGTGGACTTAATATTGGTGCCGATTTATATCAACAAAAGGCCAATGAACTGGCTGATATTATTGTGAGCAAAGAAGGCGATGGTGAAGCTGTCGAGCAAGCTGTTATTCAAAGAAATTTAGATCTAATTAAAAAGATGGAAGCTGCTGAAATCCCTTCAGCTCCTTCTGGACGCGTGGGAGCTCTTACAAAAAAACAAAGAGTAGAGACTCTGAAATCCATTAAAGCTTCTCCCGCGTATGATGCTCAGCCAGTACTCAAAGAAAAGTATGATCCAAATGGGAGCTTTGGCTTTTGCTTTGGAAGAGCCTATTATTACGCCAATGAGTCAGGACTAAGAGGTTTGGTCAAAGAGTCTATAAAAAAAGTTTTTTTAATCGGTAAAATGACTGTTCACACACCTTTGTTTAAAATCCCTATACCCGTAGGAACTTGGCAATTCCACGTCGCTACGGCCGTTCGAGGCACCGACGGAAAATGGTATGCCATCGACAATCACTTTGACCGATCCCTTAAAAAAGTTCCCACTGTCGAAGAATGGTATGATTACTATAGAAGATACCTAGACTCTAAAGTAGAATATGAAATCAATCTTGCTGATGGCGGTGTAGCCAGATCAAATACCCGAGCACTATTTCTGTATTTTACTGATCCCGATAAAATTGGTGCAAACTCTAATGCCTATAATGAAGAAGGGTTTTACGGAACTGACATAAACGGAGATGGTGTCATAGAGCCAAAAAAAGAAGCCTATTATAACAACTTTTTTATCGATCTTGATTTACATTTTGACAAAATGATTAAGAATTTATCTCGTTGTTCACCGATTAGATACAATCCTAGCCCTGCTCATTCTAGTTTTTGCCAACGGCCGGAAGAGATTCAAAAGATCAAGGATTGGACAAGGTACACAGACGAATTGGAAGCTGCTGCTGAACGGGCAGAATTAGAAGAGCGCTTACGTGTTCTATCACCAGATGGAAACTCGTGATTCATAGTTTAATCAAGGGAATCTATATGCAAAGAAAGAGAGACCGTTTCTACTTCAGATTAAAAAAACCAATCTCTTTCTTTTGCTTATTCCTTCTTTATAATTTCTTAGGTTCTTCGGTACACGCTCAACAAACATCTCCCCAAGAAGAAATCCTCTACGTGCGAGCTGGAGTGATGAATGCTTCCGTAGTAAATTTAGATAAACCTTATTTTAAGACTCCAAAAATTCCAGTTCATTTTAACTTGATCACGGTTAGTGTGCCTATTGTAAATTATCTTTCAGATCTTTCTTTTTCTCTTCCTGAAGATTTACTCCGTCCACAAAGCCCAAGATTTATTAATGGAGAATCTGACATAAACCCAAATGAGACACCCTTTCTACTCGCTAAACCCAAACGCTTTATTTTATCAGATGGAACCCTTTGGAAGCCTTTCGTGGTTGTCGACACTAGCTCGGACTCCCCTTTATCCCAAAGAATCGAAAAGATTATTGCAAAGACCTTCGAACCAATTTCTAAAGACGAAATCACACACCAACTCTCTCTCGACCAAATTCTAGAAAAAATCATTGAACATCTCCCGGGTTTCATTCGATACCAAGACAGCCCACTTAAAGCAAATGCTCTAGAGCTCATGGAAGAAGGTATTCTTTCTCTAATGAGCCCTGAACGTCAGAAGCAGAATGAAAAAATCCGCCAGCAAACTTTTGCCCTTGCCCTCAAAGACTTTAAAACCACCGGAGAAATAAAAAACTCCCTCTGGAAAATGAATGCTGTTTTTCCTGCCATCCCCTTTGAAAAATATCTTGATGTGAAAGAAGGGCGTTGTATTCATATCGCTCTTGCTGCCAGCCTCATTCTAGAAAGCCTTAAAATCCCTCATCAATTAGTTATGGGGTCAAATATTGTAGACGAAAAAAGTGGACGAGGAGTTGGGCATTCTTGGATTGAACTCCCTGATGGGAGAATATTCGATGCCGCTTGGGGAATCGTAGACTCTCCCGGTAAATCACACCCTTGGCACTCAGATTGGTTTCTGTTCGGAAACGAAAAAGGAAAAAGCTTTAGATTTCCGTATACTCAGTTTAATCTCACCAGTTTTTAATCTCACAAACGCTTGTTATTAACTACAGTACTCTTTGAGTAACATGTTTTATAGTTTTTCCTATTGCGATCTTAACTCTTTATAAATTGAAATATTACTAGAATCACTCAGACGGCTTTGAGTGATCAAGACTCTTTACTGAGAAGTTAATTATATATATAGACTTTCAACAATAATACTACTATAGTCAATTATCTTAATGTAACAAGGCCTGTTTTTCAAACGGCCACCTCACCTCAGACCTTTTTATCCTAAGTAATGTAAACTTAAACGTTTATTCAGAGACAAGAAAAGAACAAACCTCTCACAAGGTTTAGCTGTCACTTACTCTTAGCCATCCACTTAGTGTCGACTAATCCACGTCATGAAGACTAGAACAAAGCGCAGAGGTGAATTGGTCTCAGAATAACCAAATTCAACAAAAGGAGCTTTATGAAACTACTCATAGAAAACTTAAATACCTCTACTTCTTCCGAAGATCTAGCTTATCTAATGGGAGACTTAAAAGGCTTTATTCGGTCATGGATTAAAACAGACAACTTTGGTCTTTCAAAAGGCGTTGGATACGCTAGCTTTGAAAGTCACTTTGATGGGAGACAAGCCATCGTTCAATACAACGGTATTAAAATGCATGGAAGAAAAATTAAGATAACACAAATAAGAGAGACATCCAACATATATGGTCTAAAGAGTTAATTTTATTCGAGAACTACCACTTATACTTTTTGCAAAATAAGACTAACAAAAATAAACCGAGGTTATAAATGAGAAAACTACACGGAAAACTACCCACAGAACTCGATATGAAAAATACAATGACAGAAATTGCAATCATAGACAGTTACGAAAATTTATCAAGTCCCTTGCTACGTAATGCCATCGATCTACAAATGAAATCGGCTCGAAATCAACTTCATAAGATAAACAAAGATATAGCAAATTTAAAATCACTTACTTTAATTAAACCCAATGTTTTAAGAGACAAAATTTCAAATTCTTGGCTAAAGCTGAGTGCCACTTTAGTAATGGCAAGGAGTTACTATGGATAAAATCGAAAAAATAGATCCTCTTCTTCAGCCAAAAATGAGACCTCTTAAACGACGTCGAAAAGTTATCCTAATCACAGGAGCAAGTGTCGGAATTGGTTTAGCTTTGGCTAAGAAACTTATAAAAAATGACGACTATTTTCTAGTATTAACCGCTCGTGAGACTTCTCTATTTAGATTTGAGGATGAATCTATCTATGAGGCTAAAAATATCTGGTTACGAGATCTGGATGTATTAAACCATAATCAGATAAAAACCACTATCAATGAAATCATTGGAAAATTAGGAGGGGTTGACATACTTATCAACAATGCAGGCATTACCGATCGATCAACTGTTGAAGATTCTAGTGGCATCTATCGGAAAGTCCAAATGGCGGTGAATTACTTAGCTCCATTTGAAATCATCGGTCGGGTTCTTTCTTTGATGAGAAAAAATAAATATGGAAAAATTATCAATATTTCTTCTGCTGGAGGATTTATGGCCATGCCGACTATGTCTTCATATAGCGCATCAAAATTTGCACTCGAAGCAGCCTCTGAGTCTTTATGGTATGAGATGAAACCATGGAATATTCATGTAACACTTATAATCCCCGGCTTTATAGATTCGAAAGGGTTTCTTAACACAACGGAAAGTAACAAATGTAAATCAAGCACATTAGATCCGACAAGCACATACCATGAACACTATAAAGGTATGACAAGATTAATATCAGAGAGCATGTACTCCTCAATTTCAACAAACGAAACCATTGCTATTAAAATTTGCAAAATTATAAACATGAAAGATCCCCCTCTTAGAGTCTATGTTACCTTTGATGCTTGGTTATTTTTTTGGTTCAGAAAAATACTTCCTCCAAAAATATACCATTTAATAATATATCACTTCCTTCCGAATATCGCTAAATGGGGCAAACAAAATTATCGAAAATAACAGTCTCCAAACTGTCTCTTCTCTGTGTATCCATCACGCAAAATTTTAATGTTTTCGTGCCTAGGGTCGTTTTGGATAATATTCATTAAGTTTTCTATTGATTTTTTTGACCCTTCAACATACTGCATGAATTTACCACTTTTATGTAACAGGAGTGCGGTGTTCGCATACCGATGTTAGTGGTGCACACTAGCAGATGTATTTGGAACCAGCATCCTGGAGCAGATGGTCCAAGACCGCAGAATCATTGATGAGTTTCGGAGGGCAACTCTTTAACCCACCTCAGAGAAGCGGGTTTTGCTTGAACCAAAACC
>JAGRAA010000357.1 GCA_020435185.1 Bdellovibrionales bacterium
TGTATTTCTTTTGTTTTTCATTATTAGAAAAAATCGAGAAAAATCTTGTGAAGCTCCAGTTTTTTGAGTCGAACTTAAACCAAAACTCCTCGTCTTCTTTAAAAGGAATCTTAAAGTCTGCGACAACAGATTTATCCATGAGAAAGCCACTTCCTTGAAAGTACTCACTATTGAGTTTAAGTTTAAAGTTAGAATTGGACATAGGGGTTTCACCAATTTTAACAGAAGAAGCACTTCCCACGATCTCGGTATCTGGATGAAGTATATGCCCTTTTAGATGAGTATTTATATTGAGAATCCCTTTCATGTCTAAATTTAATCGATTAATATTCTTGCTTTCTTCGATCTTAAGACCACGTCCGATGATTTGCGTGTCCATTAATCCGTTGGGTTGAACCTTGCTTTCGATCTGAATTTTCCCGGCACCTTTGTTGATATAGAAATTCTTTGTTTTGACATTTCCATTTTCAGAAATAATGTGAGCGAAGGCTTCATCGTAGGATTCTTTTGCAAATTGTCCTCTGAATAAAGCAGCTTTAAAGTCATAATTTAAAATATTAAATTGGAGAGGGCCCCAGGCTTTGACTTCAGCGTGCCCTGTTCCTGATATCTCAAAAGGAAGAGTGACCTTTCGTGAAAACGACTGTAGAATATCTTGTGTATCTAAAAAAGTAGAGTTTAGCTTTAAATATATTTTATCTTTTTTTAAATTTATACTCACTAAACCAGAATAGTCAGAAGTTCGTTGTTGCCCTTTGATATTTAAAAATTTTAAATAGCTATTTTTATAAGAAAAATGAAATTTCGATCGATCTAACTTGTAATTTTCAAACCAAAAATCTTGAGTAGAAGCATCCATATCCACAGTGGCCCATTTGCTGGTGCCTACGGTGTTTCCGTGGAGTTTAACTTTTCCTTCGAAATCTAGATCTAAAAAGCTTTCTATATTCTTAAAATCGAGTTCATCAGTATCATAATATATATTAAATCCTTTTTTGAAATCAATAACACCATGAGAAGAGCCCTTTGAATCATTGATTTGAAGGTTTCCTGTATAAGAAACCTTTTCTTGATCAACAGACAAGTCACCATTAATATCGATTTCTTTCACCGCAATAATGGTTTTCTTTGCTGGAAGACCTGAGTGAACTAGAAAATCAGAAATCTTGAGATTTCCTTTTTTACAGTTTAATTCAAACTTAGGTTTTACAACTCCTTCGCAAGGGAGCTCTCCTTGGACATTAATTCTCATAGGGGTATCACCCACCTGAATAGATCTAAGGAGTTGTCGAATTTCTAGTTGAGGAATTTGTACGACACTTTTGAATCGATACTTCTCTTTATCTAACAGAGTAAAATCCTTAAACTTAACATGTCCTGCAGAAGTATGTGCTGAAAGTCGTTGGATCTTTAGATCTCCGTTATCTAAAGAGCCCTTTAAAACAACTTGGCCAAGTTCGTGTTTTGAGATGAAAACTTTATTACTGTTCAAATCAAAAGAAATCAATTCAGTCTTTTCTTTGTTATAGGATAAATCTAAATTCATTGACCCTTCTATGAGAGGGAGCTGATTCTTAATAAAGGGATTGAGGTTTTTGACTAATGAATCAAATTCTATTTGAGATCTCGTATTCAACTGTATTTTAGAAAAATTTTTCTTTAACCACTGTCCTTCTATTAAGCCCGATGCAACTATATAAGACTCTTCATTTTTAAACTTGAACGAGGAGAGGTGAATGGAATCATCGTTAAGCAATAGTTTGGCGTCAACAAGAGCATTAAATAGAGATTTAGTTTTATGTTTTAAAAATGAAATTTTGGGAGAGTTTACTTCTAACAAAATTAGACCGGTAAGATTTTTGAGGGTAAAATCTAAGTCATTGGCTTTTAGGGAGTAGGCTTTGTTGGAGTCTCTTACCATTAAATTTAAGTTATTAATGTATATTTCGTCCACTGGATATTTAGAGAGGGCTTTGACCGATAATTCCTTGGGTAAGTCTTTATCAACTTTTATTCCCTCTGTCTTATCGGACTCTTTTTGGGTAAGTTCTGTCTCAATTAAAACTTCGGGATTATTAATTTGTACACTAGAGAGGCGAACTTCTCCAATAAGCAGTGAAAATATATTAAGTTGAAGAGAAATATCCTTTATAGATATTGGTGCTAATTGTTGAGCGAGTTTATTTTTTGGAAGAATATCAATGTCATTAAATTTTAGTCCTAAAGGGAAAAAACTGATTTCAACGGATTTTGGCCATATTCGTACCGGCAAATTCGCTCTGCTATATTGTTCAATTTCTAAAAGGATCCAATTTTGAAACTTAGGGATATGGTATCTTTTAATGAATCCAATGGAAAAGAAAAGTCCAAAGAGTAAAAAGCCAATAAAAAAAGATCGAAAGAGCAGTCGTTTGTTCATTGAACTTGCTCTCCCTGTGTCCACTTGGCCATAAAGCTGTCCGCAGATCTGTATTCAGGTTTAATCTGTAAAAGGCTTTTCATAACTTGCACAGCTAGTCCAGGTTGCTTTAACTCCCAATAGCATTGGGCTTTGAAATAAGAAGTCGCAAAAATGGTTTCCGGATTGTCTTTGTATTTCTTTTCTAAACTTTCAAGATAACTCAAGCAATCAACGTAACGTCTTAATTGAAACAAAATTTCAGTTTCAAACCAGTCTGATGAAAAGTCTTTTTTTCCCATTCGAATAATTTCTAACGCAGATTGATGCTCTTCCATGAAATAAAAGAGAATAGCAAAGTCATAACTAAAATGAGGGTTTTGACTGCAAATTTCTTTTGAGGTTTGCAGCAAATAATCACAAAATTCTTGTTCTTCTTTTGAGGGAGGAAGAGGCTTAGGGTCGTTTATTTGGGGTAGCGCCTTACTAGAAATCAGTTCACGTGCCCATCTTTGATTAAAATCTTCTTTGAGTTGTTTAAGTTTATGTTCTTTAGGGTATAGAAATTCTATTTCGGCTAAAAGCCGTTTTTCATCACGATAGAGTTCTTCGTTTTTGTAGAAGTCTAACTTTTGAAAGAGCAAGGTTTTAGTTTTTTGAAAGTCTTCGTGGAGCTTTTGTCGAATACTTTGCCGTACATATCCCAATTCTTCGTTTACAAGCGAAGAGTAGGTGCTCTTCGCTGCTCGTTGTTCTCCATTTTGGTTAAAGACACCTTTGCGAATGGACTCTTTTAATTCTTCAGGAGGCTTTATCTCGGAGGCATAACAAAGATGAATGAGATGCCCCCAAAAGACATATTTTTCATTTTTAACATCGTGGAGTATCAGTCGAAAAGCACTTCTGTTTTGACCTGAATTTATAAAAAAATTGAGTATGCACTCTTTGTCGTCTAAAGAAGTTTCTCTTTGACGATAAGCATGAATAAGCTCGTTGTTGAGCTCTTCCACATTTAAAGGGCTGTGACTGTTTTTTTGGTTAAAAAAACGTCCGATTCTTTTTTCGATCGTGTTCAACAAAAGGGCTCCTCAGGGTAGACCACTCTCTATTATCGGCCTAAAACCACTGGGTTTCGAGGCCTGACTGGGTGCAACAAAACAGGAGGGTAAACGCAAGAAGAGGTTTACTTCTTAGAGGTTCTTTCCAGATACTCTCCGGTACGAGTATCTACTTTTAAAAGGTCTCCTTCAGAGATATGGAGAGGGACGTGAACGACTAGACCAGTCTGTAAAGTGGCTGGTTTAGTGGCTCCAGTAACGGTATTACCCTTTAGACCAGGGTCTGTTTGGGAAACTTCTAAATTAACTGTGTTCGGCAACTCAATAGAAATCGCTCTTTCATTAAATAAGCAAATTTTGACTTCCATGTTTTCGATCAAATAAAATTTATCGTCTCCAATGAGGTCATCAGCCAAACTCATTTGTTCGTAGTTACTTTGGTTCATAAAATGATAGCCAGTATCGTCACCGTAGAGAAAATTCATATCTACGTATTCAACATCGGGAACTGGAAACTTTTCGCCAGATTTGATGGTTTTCTCTAAACCTGAGCCGGTAATTAGATTTTTCAACTTAGTACGTGTGATGGCATTTCCTTTTCCAGGTTTATGGTGTTGGAAATCTACAATGGCGTAGGGTTGATCATCTATTAATAGTTTAAGGCCTTTTTTAAAATCGCTCGTGCTGACCATGGAATCACTCCTGTATTTATTCAATTTTCTCGTTAAAACTAATGTTTTTTAGCAAATGCTCAAGCTTTTTTATCTTTTTTTTCTTATTCGAGAAACCTTCTTCTGTTGGTGCACTGCGATTAGCAGTGGGGTGAAGATTTCGATTGATGAGCTTTTGTCTTTTTATTAACTCAGGGAGCTCCCCAAGCTCTTGTACCGCTCTTTTTAAGCAAGATTGAGCTTTTTTAAAATCGCTTCGAGCAATAAAGGCATCGATGAGCGAAAAGTGCCGATCTCTAAATATTTGATTTGCCTCTGAAGGTCGAGATTTGATTTCTTCAATGTTAGGCTCATCGGGAGAATCCTCAAGGGTAGAAAAACTGAGCTTTTTTAAGGCAAAAAGATCATCATCGTATTCGTCAGCGGTCAGACTCTCTAACTTTTGAACGGCCTTTTGAGCTTTAAGGTGTTGAGGGTTTAAAAATAAGACCATTTTATAGGATTTTAGTGCATCTTTAGGTCGTTTCAAATGCAAATAGGTTTCTGCCAGTAAATTGTGAGCAAGAATATTTTCAGGGGCCAAAGACAGAGCTTCTTTGAGTTGGGATAAGGCGCTTTCATAATTTTCTTGTTCTACAAGGAGGTGAGCATAGGCCACTCGTCCACTAGCGAAATCAGGGTTTGCTTTTACCCCACGTTCACAAATTTCTTTGGCTTGGCGAAACAGGCCCATTTTTCTGTAAGCTTCAGCGAGAGGCGCAAAGACTTTGGAGTGAGGCTGTTGCTCAAGTATTAATTGATATTTTTCAATAAAGTCTGAATTAATCAGGGCCATACTTACCTTGCGTCATAACTATTAAACTTTAGTATTACATTAATTTCAAAAATTATTTAGTATTTTTATGTCTAAGGAGCGTGGATGACTACTATTTTAGGGATAGACCCAGGAAGTCAAGTGGCGGGTTATGGAATAATTCAAGTTCATTCCAATAATATTCCGGTTCATAAAACACATGGATGTATACGCTTAGCTAAAAGCATGACGTTTTCTGAAAAACTAGCGCAAATTTACAAAGAGTTATCGCACCTGATACGAGACTATCAAGTAAATGAAATTGTTATAGAAAAGGCCTTTTTGGGGAAAAACGTCGACAGTGCATTAAAATTAGGACAAGTCAGAGGAGTGTGTTTACTTGTTGCAGGACAAAATAATCTTCCTGTTTACGAGTATGCTCCGGCTTCGATTAAAAAAAAGGTCACAGGAGCGGGGAATGCCGATAAAGAACATGTTCGGCTTGTGGTTCTGAGGCAGTTAGGTATACAGTCTGAGGCGGCATTGGACGCAACCGATGCTTTGGCCATGGCTTTATGTCATAGTTTAGAAAAGATAATCCAGCTGAAAACAAATACACTGAGTTCTTTAGCGAAGAATGCAGATTTTAGGAATTAATATGATTGCGAGTTTAAAAGGGAAAGTTCAAAGTTTTTTAGATGAAGCATTGATTTTAGAAGTAAACCAAGTGGGCTATGAGCTTTATTGCTCTCAAAGTAGTTTATCGCAGTTTGAAGGCATGGAAGAAGTTTTTTGCCATGTTTATACTCATGTTAGAGAGGATGCCATTCAGCTTTTTGGTTTTAGTTCGTTACAAGAAAAGAAATTGTTTTTGTCTTTGATCAAAGTGAGCGGAATTGGTCCGAAGGTCGCCTTGGGCATTTTGTCGGCCACTCCTGTGGAGAGAATTTTAGAGTTTATCGATCAAGGGGATGTAGGAGCTCTGTCTAAACTTCCTAAAATAGGAAAGAAAAAAGCCGAACAAATTGTTCTTGCTTTAAAAGACAAACTCAAGTTTGTGGAAGAAGAAAGTTTGGTCTCTAAGAGTAGGCCTTCGGATGAAATTAAATCTGCTTTAATTCATTTGGGCTTCAAGGCGCAAGAAGTAGAAAAGGTGGTCTCTCAATTGAATCCGGGTTTAACTCTTCAAGAGGGAGTAAGGCAAGGATTGGCCGCATTAACTCAGATTTAAGAGAGGATGTATGAAAGAAAGAGCAGAAGAAGTATTGGTGGGAGACATTTTGGATTCAGATAAAGATACAGAAAATAAAATTCGTCCTCAGTTTTTTGAGGAGTTTGCCGGGCAAACCAAAGTCAAAGATAAATTACAGGTCTTTGTTGCGGCAGCTAAGCAAAGAAATGAACCTTTAGATCATACTTTACTCTGCGGCCCTCCCGGTTTAGGGAAAACGACCTTGGCGTATATTATATCGCACAGCTTAGAGGCTCCGATCATGACGACCTCGGGCCCAGCTTTAAATCGTAAGGGAGATTTGGCAGCATTGTTGACGAGCTTGCAGCCTCATTCTGTGCTGTTTATTGATGAAATCCATCGGTTAA
>JAGRAA010000358.1 GCA_020435185.1 Bdellovibrionales bacterium
TTAAAGTGGTTGAAAAAGGCGTGTGGAGTGAGTCTGGTTGGAAGAGAGAATTGCATAGCGATGCATGCCGTCCAACTCAAAACAAATGATGCAGAATGGATCCATTGTGGGCATAGAATTAATACGCACAGGCCAGAGAGTAAAGTGATATGGGAAGTTCTCCAGAAAAGTTTATAATTTAGATTTAATGATTTTAAAAAGTGATGAATAAGAGCCCTGGTTATGGGTGGATGAAACTGGCAGGCTAGTCCATAGAGTGTTAAAATCCCAAAAGACAGCCAGAAGTTTTTGGGAAATATTTTAGAAAGCAAGTTTTCAATAAATAACACATGGAATCCGGAGACTACAAATAGGTGGATGATTCCCATATTCAAAAGAGGTGGTGCGAAAGAGGAGTGTTTCAAAGACTGGCCACAGATAAGGCTCGTTTGAAAGTCGTTATAGGGAAAGTGGTTTTGAGTGAGTTGAATGCAAAGTCGATGAGAGCTACCTATAATTTTATCCAATACAGGAAAATCAAAAGGATGGATTGAGTATTGAAAGAGGATGAGCCCTATGAGAATCGGAAGAAGCATATATTGGAGTGTTGCAAGAAGTTTACCGAGGCCTATTTTTAGGGGTTGGCCTGTCAACGATAAAAATCCGAAAATTGAATTTAAGAAATTAAGTTTGTTCGCCTATAGAATTGGCATTTTTTTAGAAATAATTAATGTTTTCAACAACTTGTCTTTTGCTTAAATGATCTGCATTCCGCTCAACGCCTTGCTGGAACTAAAGTCTAAGGTCTAGTCATAGAGTTATTCCACATTTAATGTGGAAAAGTCCGAATTAGCACAAAAAATAAGCTGGTCTATTTATTGATCGATGAAAAGGCTTTGCTTTATTTTCTAAATTAAAGTCGTTATGATTTTAGTATGAAATACTACTGGCTTTTCATCTTGGTTTCTCTTGTCGGCTGTGGACACCTGCAAAGCAAAAACAATGCTTCGCACAAGCCTGTTGCGTCAGAAAAGGCTGGTTTAAATATTCAACAAAAGCTTTCTCCTGGTGGTGAGGTAGAGGTCTCTCGACAGTTAAACCAAGAGATCAACGTATTAAATTCAGAAATTGATCGGTTAAAAGAAGAAAATTCTGCTTTGAAATCCTTATTGTCTCAAAAGAAAGTCGCTCAAATTAAAAAGAGTAATCATTTTGTAATACCTACTCAGTCAGAGGAAGAATTATATAACTTTATTTTAAAATCCTATATGACCCAGGATTTTGAAAAGTATGAGGTCGCGCAAGAAATGTTCATGGAGCAATACAGAATAAGTACAAAATACGACGATGTTTTGTTTTTGAAAGCTGAACATTTGAGTAACGAAGGAAAATGGGTGGACTCTTTGGAGATCACAAAAATGGCCATTGAAAGTTTTCCTTTGAGTAATTGTAGATCAGCTTTTATGCGATTGGCCGTTTTATTGTATAGACGGCTAAATTTATTGGGACCAGCAATGGCTGTTATTGATAAAATAGAAAAGCAATACCCCAATAGCCCAGAAGCTGAATGGTTAAAACAAGAAATGAGTTCAAATAATTTAGTGTTATAACTTTTTAAAAGAACAAGGATGTTCCTGTGAAAAGAATATTGTTGATTTGTCTACTAGCGACCTTTATGCCTTATACGGCGGCAAGGTCTCAAGATTTTTCTGATTCGGAGCTTTCTAGCGAGCTCGATCAATTAGAAAATGAAATTGATCAAGGGGAAGACTTTTTCAATGAGTCAGCTGATTCGGGTTCTGCAAAAGATGAGTTCTCTGAATTTGAAGACGACGACTTTGGAGATGAAACTACGTCTGAATCTTTTGATGAAGAGTTCGGTGAAGATACTGCTCAAGAAGAGGTTAAGCCTTCTGAAGAGCCTACGGATGAGTTTGGAGAAGATGAATTTGGAGATGAGGAAGTCACAGAGACGCCGAAAGAAGAGGCGGTAGAGAAGCCAGAGGAAGCCCCTCAGGAGCAAAGTTTTGAGGAGCCTGAAGAACAAGTGGTGGAACCAGAGCCAGAGGAAGTAGATCCTGGGCCAACAGAAACTATTCAAGAAGAGGTTGTGCATTCTGAACCTCTACCTATGATCGATGATCCAGATCTTTCCTATGAAGCAAAGTTACACAGCATTTATTTAAATTATCATAACGAGCCAACTTCTGATGAAAGGTGGCATGAGATTGTAGGAAATAAAGCCTCTCAAACCTATGTGATTCAAAGAGGGGATACTTTGTGGGGGATATCGAAGATTTTGTTTGGAGATGGTCATTTTTGGCCAAAGGTTTGGTCTTTGAATGGTGCGATTACAAATCCTCATATTATTAAAGAGGGTAACAGTATTAGATTTTTGATGGGCGATGAAGGTTCTGAACCCGCCTTTACAATTACAGAGGGAAATGCTGAAGCTATGGGGGCAGAAGATTATGATGCCGGCTCTTTAGAGGAAGATGTGGAAATCCCTCCACCGGGGATATCTAGTCGACAAACCATTGCTCACTTACCACCTTCTATCGAAGAATTTAAAATTAAAAAAAGTGATAAGACTTTTGATCAATTAGGTTTCGCTGGAGTAAAGAAAGTCGATCGGTTCCTCGATAAACAAACCTTGTTAGATTATTATGTTGACGAGAAAGAGCCTAAATATATCGGTTTAGTGAAGGAGGTCGAAGGGAAAGAGTGTA
>JAGRAA010000359.1 GCA_020435185.1 Bdellovibrionales bacterium
AGTTGAAAAAATAAAGAAAAAAGGATTGAAGCCTCCAACTTTGAACATGTAGACTCTTTTCCATGAAAAAAACATGGTTATCTACACTCAATTTATTATTTTATGTAGGCATACTCTCCGGCTGTAGTACGGCCATGGAAATGACATCCTCAAATGATTCAGCCTTAGGTTATACTCCGATAAAAACCTCAGAGGGGGCCACTAAATATGTTCGCCAAAGAAATTTATCTCAAGAACGTAGACGACAGCTTCTCTATGACTCCTTTTTACAAACCAGCCGCCCTCCTCTTCAACCCATAAAGGCGGAGGTCGAAAAGCCCTCTGCCCCGGATACAGCAAAACTAAAAGCAGAAGACCAAAACGCTAACAACGAAACAAATAATGGAGCAGACAAAATTTCGATGAAGTCACCACCTCCATCCATTCACTCCCCTTTGAACCTGAGCACCTTTTTGGCGGCATCCTCTCAATCCAAAGTCACTCATATGGGAGTTGCCATAGATATTGATAAAAATGACTCACTACAATTTTCTTTAGGAGTTTCTTTTTTTGACAGTGATAAATTCTATCTAGGTTTCGACGGTATTGCGAGGCTTCAATTATTCAATACCTTTATTTCTCCATATATTGGAGCAGGGGTTTACTTAGGAGACAGTAAAAAATGTCAATACAGCTATGATTACTTTGGAGACCAAATAGAAACCTGCGAAAAATACTTTTTATCCACTCTATATCCAGAAGTAGGAATGAAATTTAGAGTTAATCAAAATGACATTCTGATTTTTTACCGAGGATATTCTCAAATTGATCAATCTTATCGAGATAAAGCTTCAGAAATTTATGGCGTAGGTGTAACTTTTTAAAGGCCTAAGCCGCCTTATCTTTATCCATACTTTGATACTTTTCTTTATCTATAATATGAACAGCAGACATCGGAAACCGAAGAAGAAACGTTGTGTGAACTCTCATATTCACATATTCCAAATTTCCGCCGTGTTTATTCATAATCGTTCGGCAAATGCTTAGCCCAATACCTGCAGTAGATTTAACCTGTTTGCTGGTGAAAAAGGGGTCAAATATTCGTTTTTGCATTTTCTCACTAATGCCATACCCGGAATCAGTAAAATAAATAAGAAGTTCATTTTCTGTATTTACAATCTCAAATTCAATCCATCTTATAGGCAATGAATCCACAGCGTCCAACGAATTTTCAATAAGATTTAAAATCACCTGTTTTAACATGGCCTCTCGAGCGGTAATATAAATAGCAACATCTCTCAATCGCCATTTAATTTCTATGTTCTTTTCAATGCATTGCTCTCTAAATAACATTAATGTTTCATCAATTAAATTTTTAATATCTATGTTCACCAAAAGATCATCTCTTTCATCTTTGGCTAATATCCTCAATCCATGAACAATTTTTGCTATTCTAGTGACCGAACCATCAATCTTATTCATATACCTAATGATTTGTTCTTTTTTTTCTTCAATTTTTCCCATGGTAATAATCTGCACCACCACCTGAGCCGTTGAAGAAATAATAGCCAGAGGATTATTGACCTCGTGAGCTACTCCCGCGGCCATCCCTGAGAGAGTATTCATCTGATTGCTTCTAGCCAACCTCATCCCCGCCTCGGCAATTTCTTTTTGCTGACGATCAGATTCTGCCGAAAAATAGAAAAATGAATTAAATAGAAAGATAAATCCTACAGCTATACATACGATTTTCCCAGTGGCCTTAAACTCTTCTGTTATTATCTCAGAGCCTGGTATATGAATAGAGTAATACTCCACCACATAATACAAAGTTGCCAAAAAGAGGAGTGAAAAAACTTGCCATTTTCTATGAGAATGCGGAAGCATTACAAAGGGTATTCCCATATAGCATAGAATGAAAACATGAAAAAAAGGTTGAGCTCCAACAAAGAGAGACCCGAACAGTACGATCAAAGACATAATCACAAAGGTAACCTTGGCCACCGCCCAGGGATGATTAAATTTCTCTAATGCATATAAAGAGATTGCCAGTAAAGATAAATAAATAATTGCTAAGATCACCAACGGCGTAATGTTATAGATTGCCGACAGAGTAAAAAAGACCAAACCAAAAATCGCTCCAGTGATCATCGTAGATTTTTGAATGGATATACGCAATTGATCCGCTCTATCATAGTTTTGATATTGCTCTGGGATTTCAAATAGTTTTTTAAATAGAT
>JAGRAA010000360.1 GCA_020435185.1 Bdellovibrionales bacterium
TCTTTTTTTTTTTTTTTTTATAACGTCACCCATGAGGTACTTATCGTAAACTTTAAAGATACATTTTATGATTTACTGAAAAAAAATATTTTAAATTCTGTATAAAAAATCAAATTTTTTTTTATAATTCTCAAATTAAGATCGGCTGATCACTGTCTAATTTTTATTAGACAATGGTCTGGTGCGATGTTTTCTCATCGTGAGCTTACTTTTACCCACTTTAAACTTAATTTTTTCGATCAATAGTTTTTCAAGCCTATAGGCCTGTACAAAAAAAGTTAAATTTAACTGGCTTTTCTAAACTATTGCAGAATTGCATTTTCTTTTTTGAATTTACTCACTTAACCGCTTTATTTTCTCGATGATACACCGCGTCCGGACGTTGGCACTGTCATTGCTCATTAAGTTCTCGAAACCATTTAAGGGAGATAGATCGTGGGCTTAGTATCTAACCTTCCAAAGTTTCAAAAACTTTGGAGTAAAATATTTTTAATATCAATGACGTTTACTTTGGTGAACTGTAACCAAAAGGTCCAGTTTGAATCCATCAAGTCTTCAGAAAAACTAGACACTCCTGATATAGCAATACCTGATGATCAAGTAAATCCACCTGTGACTCCTCAACCAAATAGTCACACAGAGACTTTTTCGTTTCATGCAGAAAGTTCAAAAATAGACATTCTTTTTGTCGTCGACAACTCTCCTTCAATGTATGACGAACAAACAAAACTAGGAAAAAGATTAGAAAGCTTTATTGGTTCATTAAGAAACATCGATTGGCAGATCGGTATAACCACCACTGATGTGAGCGATGGCAAGTATGGCCTTAAAGGCGATCTTCTACAAATATATGATTCAAACACTAGGGTACTCACAAACAAAGAAGCCGATTTTTCTAAAAAGTTTTTAAAAACGGTTACTCGCGATGAAACAAAAAGCTGTTCATTTAATTGTCCATCAAGTGATGAGCAACCACTTAAAGCTATAAATTTGGCGATCGAAAAAGCTCAAACCAGAAATTATGACCTTTTCAGAAGTGATGCAGACTTTGTGGCAATAGTATTAAGTGATGAAGATGAACGAAGTACAGGGCCAAGCTCAGCTACTCATCCTGAAGAGGTCATTAAAAAAGTTTCTCAACTTCTACCAGGAAAGATGTTTACCACCTATGGGGTCATCTTAGAACCCGGAGATACAAAATGTTACCAAGATCAAGGAAACGGCGAATACGGCGACTTTGTTTATGACCTTGTTAAAAAGACCGGTGGAAAAACTTCAAGCGTATGCGCGAAGGATTACGGTCAAGGATTAAAAGAAATTGGGGAAAGAGTTTCGACAATAGCAAACTCTATCCAATTAGCACATGAGCCCATTCCTGGAAGTATTTCATTAGAAGTTATTCCTCATGTGGCTCTTAACTACGAAATAAATGGGAATAAAATCATTTTTACTTCGGCGCCTCCTTCAGGCTCAGAAATAAAAGTGACCTACTTAGAAAAATAACAACAAAAACCTTATAAGGGGGACGTAATGGGCTTAATTAAGTACGTAAAAATGATGGCATTAGGGTTTAGTGTTCTATCACTTATCGCATGCGCAAATCAAAGGGGCTTTGAGGGAATCACAGACATACCGAGTTCTGTAAATAAAAATGGAGAGGTTGAGGTTGACTTGGGAGATGTGCAAATGCAAGCAGATGTTGCCACACAATCCATAACAAACGCACAAACCGAAATTGCAGAAGTTCAGAATATTCAGTTTGGAGGAGTTTGGGATCTGTTGAAAATTGGAAAAATCAAAGATTCATTGATGAGTGGTTTTGACAAAATAGCGGATAAATTAACAGGAGTGAAAGATAAACTCACTAATGCAAAAATCAGTATTCAGCTAAAAATAGATCAACTCGATGAAAACAACCCTTTACATCAAAACGCTCTCATTCAGCTAAAAAAGATGTTGGCTTCAATCGAGAAATTAGAATTAAAACTTGATAACTCTATTCAAAAGCTAAAAACAAAAGTAGAGGCCTTGTTTGATAAAGTCGATGGACTATTA
This sequence comes from Bdellovibrionales bacterium, assembly GCA_020435185.1. Classification (GTDB taxonomy): domain Bacteria; phylum Bdellovibrionota; class Bdellovibrionia; order Bdellovibrionales; family UBA1609; genus JAGRAA01. Next base: position 2,056 of record JAGRAA010000360.1, read on the forward strand.
GCTAAAATAAGAGTTGGTGGAATCATTGGTGATATCGTTTCTTTTGGTCTTCGAATGACTTTAGAAGATTTAAAAATGGATGTGATGTACCGTTTTGACGACTTACTCGTTGAAATTGGAACAACAACCTGAGAATTTAAATCTTTACGAAAAAATAAAAATTCTCACAAAAAGCCTTTTGAATTTACAAAAGGCTTTTTGCCATTGGGGACTCTTCTTGACAGGTTGAAAGCACAAAGTTTTCTAACCAAATAGAAGCAGAGACAGGAGATGACTTCAACGCTTTATCTGTATCATAAAGAGCCTGGATAGTTCGTTCGATTTTCTTCTGACTCCACTGCCTACTCTGCATTAGATAATCTTTCAAAAAGAACTGAGGGACACCCACTTTAGATGCAATTTGAGATTGATTCATGCCTAAAGTCACTCCTTCTTTAACTTGCGCCAAAATACGAATATGTCTGGCAATTAATTGCACTGAGCCTATCTCACTGTGACCATGATCTAATAAATTTGCCAAACAAGTTAATGCCGAAATCTTATCGTTTCTACCAATAGCATTGGTCAAATCAAACACACTCAAAACCCTAGATTTTGAAACAACACTCAAAACCACTTCACTGGTTATTTTTACATCTTGCTTATTGAAACTCTTTAATTTTTTTAACTCGTTGTGAATCTCATATAAGTTAGATCCTACTAACTGATGAATGAGTCTCAGAGCATCCGCTTCAATTTGTAAATTTAACTCTGTCGCTAAATAAGTAATCCACGGAAGCAATTTATTGTCATAAGGGCGTTTTAACTCAACTAAAGTTCCATTTTTTTCTATGATTTTAGAAACCTTTTTCCTTTTATCCATTTTTTCTGCCGAAAAAACCAAAGTGGTAGTATCCACTGGATTCTCTAAAATAGGCAATAAGGTATTCCAATCCTGTTCTTTTAAAAGATGAGCTTGTTTCAAAATTACCAATCGCTTAGGCGACATAACTGGTAATGTTTCAATAATATCTTTGATCGCAGATACCGATTTTTCACCGGCATAAAAGCTGTCGCTATTGAAATCTAAGAGTCCCTCTGTCAACACACAGGCTTTTATCAACTCTATGCTCTTATCAATCAGAAAAGGCTCATCCCCATAAAGAAAATAAATATTATCTATTTGGTTTTTGTCCACCTTCATTTGCAATTGACGAAAATCCATGGTCGACATTCTTAAAAATTCTCCGTCATTCTATCATGAACCTCTTTCATCATAATTTGCGCTATAGCCTTATAAACTTGATGCTTAGCTCTTTGATTATACAAAGCATTAGCAGAGTTTAGTTTGGCCGATTCTAATTGAGGGGCTGAGTATACTTTTTCTTGATAAAATTTTCCACTCCAAAGAACCGTATGATCAGAATTTCTCACCATTTTAATTGTCGAATTCAGCTTCACGTTATAATTGATCGTTAAAACAGATTTTAATGGCAACTTTTCAAATCCAGTATCCCCGCCACTCACAATAACCGCCTGATCCAATTCAATTTTGTCGATCTCTCCGACAATACTCACTGGTGCAATATTTTTACTCACCACTTTTGCCACCTTAGACCGCTCAAAATTTCTTACCAAGGCATTGGTAAAGTAAACCTCTACCCCGACCTCTCTGGTTTTATTCTCAAAAACACTGATGGCCACTTTATCATAACCACCAGCGAGAGCCCTTTTTGGATATCCCACTTTATATGCACAGGACAGCATAGTTAAAATTGTAAAAAGCAATATACTCTTCGTCTTCATTTAGGGCTATTATATGTAATATTCTTGATCTTGGCTATATCTGTTACAGAGAGAATACCCAATAATCAGAATACTTAGTTTCAATTGAGGAGCATTTTAATGAATTCACAATATACCCTATTGGCACCAGGCCCCGTTCAAGTCCCTCCTGAGGTTTTAGAAGAACTAGCCAAACCTGTGATCCACCACAGAACTCCGGAGTTCACATCCATACTGAGCCGCGTCTTAGATAAGCTTCAAAGGGTCTTTTTAACTGATCAACCCGTTCTTATTTTACCAAGTACTGGCTCTGGGGCTATGGAGGCTGCTTTAGTAAACACTCTCAAGGTGGGTGATGAAATTATTATTGTAGATAGTGGCAAGTTTGGCGAACGCTGGGTAAAAATGGCAAAACTATTTGGCTGCAAACCCATTGTTGTCTCCGTACCATGGGGGCAAACTGTAAAAGTCTCAGACCTGGAAGCAGTAGTTACAGAAAATACAAAAGCTCTCTTTTGCCAAGCTGTAGAAACCAGCACCGCCGTTCTCCACCCCATTGAAGATGTCTGTAAATGGTGTCACGAAAAAAATATCTTATCTGTCATTGATGCCATTTCTGCTTTAGGTTCTTGTGAATTAAAAATGGATGATTGGAAAATCGACGTCTTGGTCTCAGGATCGCAGAAAGCATTTATGATCCCCACAGGATTGGCGTTTATAAGTCTTTCTCAAAAAGCATGGAAAGCTCAATCTGAGTCAGATATTCCTAAATTTTATTTTGATTTAAAACAAGAACTAAAAGCGAACGAAAAAGGACAAACTTTTTTTAGTAGCTCGGTCAGCTTAATTAGAGCCTTGGATGTGGCTTTAAAATATTTCGAAGGGGATGGCCTAAAGAAAATAAATAAAAGAAGTTTAGATTTACAGATGGCTACGGTAGAGTTTTTTAAAAGCCTTGGTCTGGAAATTTATAGTTCTTGCCCTTCATTAACCGCAGTAACGGTACCAGCCAATGTAAACGGAGATCTGTTACGAGCTAAAATCGAAAAAGAATATAATGTGACTTTTATGGGCGGACAAGACCAACTCAAAGGAAAAATCATTCGCATTGGACATATAGGATACATCAAACCAGGGGATCTCTACAAAGGCCTCGATGCGTTTACCAAAACACTCTTAGACATGGGTTATGCCATTGACTCTAGTTCTCTCAAAAGAGCTTTAGAGGCCATAAGGGAGATCTAATGATTGCAAATACAGTTCTAATTACGGATAGGTACCATCCTTCGGCAATCCATCGATTAAAACTCAAGATGGCCTATGAGGTTAAAGAACATCATAGCTATGAACTCAAACCCAAAGACCTTGTGGGGGTTTGTGCCTTATTAATAAGAAGCCGAACAAAAATTCACTCTGATCTTTTGGTTGCCGCAAACCAACTCAAAGTCATTGTCACTGCCACTAGTGGTTTCGATCACATAGATCTAAACGCCTGTATAAGAGCAGGGATTCACGTTATGAATACTCCCATGGCTAATGCCATGAGCGCGGCAGAACTGACTCTTTGCCAGATGCTGAATTTAACCAAATCGTCCATCAGCCTACATAACGGAATTATTAAAAACCAATCGTGGAAGCATCATTATTCTTTTTTTGGAGAACTAAATAGAAAACTTTTAGGAATTATCGGCTATGGCCACGTTGGACAACGAGTTTCTCAGCTAGCCAAGGCGTTTGGGATGGACATTCAAGTTTATGATCCTTACATAGACGACGCCATTATTCGCCAACACAATGTTTTTAGAGTGGGACTGATCGAACTATTAAGAACCTCTGACTTCACTAGTCTTCATGTGCCTTTAACTTCTGAAACCAAAAAAATGATTAATTATCAAACCTTAGAA
>JAGRAA010000361.1 GCA_020435185.1 Bdellovibrionales bacterium
GTTGTAAATGTTTTTCAATCCTGGGAAAGTCTACCATACATAGCCGATGGCTGGTTGAGCTATAGTATAACTTTTTGATGTGCCTGATACATCTTCTGACCACATTACCATATTGTATTCTATGAAAATACCCTTTTCCTTTTTAAACTGGTAACCAATTGTAATTCCTGTTTGGGTTAGGCTTGTACTTTGGCTTCCTCCACTGATGGATTTGGAGATAACTTTTGGAACAAAGTAGGCGCTACCATTTCCAAGGTCGTAATTCATATAAATAGGAACGATGATATCGGTAATGCTCGTTGTTGTTGCAGTAGTTCCAACAGTAGTTTCTACACTTAATAAATTAACTCCGAGTCCTAATGCTAAGGCAAAGTTGCCGTCCATTAAGTTATATTTTACGTCACCTCCATAGGAAGTTCCTGAGTATTTAAGGCCAAAATCAAAGTTATCAGCCACACCGTATCGAAACATGTACTCTACCATCGGTAGGCTAACAGTTTCTCCAGAAGTACCTTTTGCTCCAGAAGAACCAGAAGATGTGATTTCTGTCATGTAAGATCCTACTCCAATCGTATGAGTCATTTCGCCTTTTTTATTTGTTCGAGCTCCCTGTAGGGTAGACAAGCTAGTGCAGCCAACGCCACTTAAACCAAATAGCATCGCTATTAATAAAGCCTTCTTCATTTGTTCTCCTTTTATTTGCTTTTTGTTAATCGGAATAGTCATAGTGTAGGTCCATCTAATAGGCAATAAATTATATTGAAACAAGACGGGGTGTGTTTCTAAAAAGAAACGTTTTGTGATGTGTCATGATACTCTTAAGACGAGTTCATTTTTTAAAACTTTATATCTGTAAAAGTATTTGCTAGAAAGTTTTTAAGCGGCTCCCGGCCCCATATTCTCGATGAAGTTCAAGATGGATTGCTTAGTGATAATTGTGATATTCACTTATTCAGTCTACTAGTTAAATTTTTCGATATTTGGAGCGTCGATCAGCGCTTCGGAGAGAGTAAGGATTGGGATATACGGCTAGAATACAGGCAGAGCTCGGCCAAACATATAGGTTTAAATTTTAACTGGTACCTATAGTCCTCTATCGGTATGATATAGATCATATGTCTTTAATGAGAGAAATTCATAATCTTCTGAATAAGATTTGCTTTTTTAAGGGAGATGGCATGGAGACCTCATTTCACAACGAACATGGTTCAAACGTTTTAAATACTATTATTAGAAAAAATCACACCATATTTACAGATGCGTTTTCTGAAGAGGTATTCAATCAGACCTATCGCCTTCCTGATGACAGTGATATTAATGATAGACATCTTAAAGTAGCCAGAGACTTGGCTAGGGTAGAAGATCCTAAATATCAGAAATATTGGACCAATCAATTTTTAGAGCTATTAGAGGATTTTAAATTTGTGCCTGGGGGTAGGATTACTTCAAATGCAGGGGCTGGTTTACAAGGAACAACATATATAAATTGTTTCGTTAGTGGATTTCGAGGGGAAGACCAAGACTCTATGGCAAGCATCATGGACGAGTTGAAGAGACAGGCTTTGATTTTAAAATCAGAGGGAGGATATGGTTTTTGTGCAAATGTAATGAGGCCAAGAGGAGCGTATGTAAATGGAATTGGGGGATATTCTCCTGGAGCCGTTAAACTGTTAGAGATGTGGGATACTCAAAGCGCGGTAATTACCTCGGGCTGTGGACTTTCAGAAGAGAAAGTAAAAAAAGGAAAGAAAAAAATTCGTAAAGGTGCACAAATGGTGACGTTGTCCATTTGGCATCCAGATATAGAAGAGTTTATTAAGGCAAAACAAACACCTGGTAGATTGACAAAGTTTAATATGTCGGTGTTGGTCACAGATGATTTTATGCAGGCTTTAAACGAAAATAAACCTTGGAGTTTAGAGTTTCCGGATTTTGAAGCTGTACCCGATAAGTATAAAAAGTACTGGAACGGAGATATTAAGAGTTGGAAGAGTAAAGGGTTGGTGACCAAAATTTATAAGATCTATGACAGAGCTCAAGAGCTTTGGGATTTAATTATGAAATCGACGTATACAAGAAATGAGCCTGGAGTTTTATTTGTTGATACTATCAATCGATGGAATAACCTATATTATGAAGAATATATTCAAGCGACAAATCCTTGTGGAGAGCAAGTATTGCCAGTTGGAGGGGTTTGTCTTTTAGGCTCTTTTAATTTAACTCAGTTCATATCTTATGAAAAGAAAGATTGGGATTACGATAAACTAAAACGTTATATCCCTATAGCCGTTCGATTTTTAGATAATGTAAACGATATTACGTTGGTACCTTTAGATGAGAATAAAGAAAATTTAAAATCAAAACGTCGGATTGGGGTAGGGCTGCTGGGTTATGCCTCCGCATTAATGGCAATGAACATCCGATACGGTTCAAAAGAAGCATTGGAAAAGACAGAAGCCTTGGGTCAATTTATTATGAACCATACCTATGAGGCGTCAGCTTTATTGGCTAAAGAAAAAGGAGTATTTCCTCATTTTATTAAAAAGGATTATTTAAAAGGTCTATTTGTTTCAAAGTTAAATGAGGACGTTAGAGAATTGATTTCAAAATATGGAATTAGAAATAGTCATCTATTGTCGATTCAGCCAACTGGGAATAGTTCAGTTTTGGCGAATAATGTTTCTGGAGGTATAGAGCCGATTTTTTCTGCGGAGTACACCAGAACGGTAATACAGCAATCCCCCCCTAAGGGTTTGTCTGTTCCGATAAATATAGATTGGTCTTCGAGAGTCCTTGTCGATTATGAGGGAGAACAACAATGGGAGTGGGTAAAAGAAGGAGATGAAGATTTATTAAAAACTAAATATGAAAATATAATATGGAAATTGGACCGTAACAGAGGGCTTCTTAAAGAAACCCCAGTCATCGATTGGGCGGTAAGAGCTTTAAAAGATAGGGGGATGTGGAATCCAAAAGCAAATTGGGCGGCGTCTTCACATGAATTGGCCCTTGAAGATCATGTTGAGACTTTAAAAATATTTTCTCAATATGTAGATTCGGCCATTTCTAAGACGGTAAATCTTCCTCACGATTTTGCATTTGATGATTTTAAGAATTTATATTTAGATATATTTAAAACAGGAACTATTAAAGGGTGCACTACCTATAGAGAGGGTACAATGGCCGCAGTTTTATCCTCATCTCTTAAAAGTGAAGGATCGGTAGATGGGGGTAAAATCAAAGCCATCCCAAGACCTAAAAGTATGGATTGCGATATCTATCAAGTTAAATCCAATAATGTGAAATGGATGGTTTTAGTAGGCATATTAAATGAATCCCCTTATGAAGTGTTTGCAATGAGACAAAACTCACTTCATTTGTCTCCGAATATTAAGAGAGGAAAGCTTATTAAGGAGTCTTCAGGTATATATCATTTGCAGACTAGTGATGGGTGGTTATTGAAAGACATTAGAAAATTTTTTGAGTCAGATGAGCAAGAAGCACTTACGCGATTGATATCTACCTCTCTTAGGCATGGCGTGGATATAGAGTTTATTGTAGATCAACTCTTAAAGAGCGAAGGGACGATATACTCTTTTTCGAGAGCAATAGCTAGAACCTTAAAAAACTATATTCAAAAAGTACAATATATTAAATGTGAAGAATGCAGAGGGCAGAATATAAAGATTGAAGAAGGGTGTTTTACCTGCTTAGATTGCGGCGTGAGCAAATGCACATGAAGGGACTTGTCCCAAAAAAATAATAAAATAATATTTGTTGAGAGGATTCCGATGAACTACCATTATTTTTTAATGGGATTCATATTATCGAAGGAGTTAATGATTTAGATCATATAGGTCTGATATCATCTTAACATATACTTAACTGGTCCCGGTACAAGATCATAGGAGGAGCAATGTTTAAGTATCTAGTGGCATCCATATTAGGATTGTTTTTATTGGGTTGTTTAGAACAGTCAAAAAATCAAGGGAGCCAATCTAAAATAGAGGGAGAAGAAGAGGCCGTTTTAGTTGAACCGCCTCATGTACCTCCTCCAATAAAACGAAGTCACAATACCAAAGTTATTGTGAAGCTCGAAGTTATAGAAAAAAAGATGAATATTACAGATGGAGTGGAGTATACATTTTGGACATTTGGAGGAGCTGTTCCTGGAAAATTTATTAGGGTGAAGCAGGGTGACTTAATAGAGTTTCATCTGAGAAACAATCCGTCCTCTAAAATGCCTCATAATATTGATTTACACGCGGTAACAGGTCCTGGTGGCGGAGCGGTATCTTCTTTTACTTTACCTGGGCATGAAAGCGTATTTTCATTTAAAGCTTTGAAAGCTGGTTTGTTTGTGTATCATTGCGCGACCGCGCCGGTGGGTATGCACATTGCTAATGGAATGTATGGATTAATACTTGTTGAACCTCCAGAGGGACTCGTAAAGGTCGATAAGGAATACTACGTTATGCAAGGAGACTTTTACACGAAAGGAAAATTTGGAGCTCAAGGCTACCAACCTTTTGATATGGAAAAAGCCATTGATGAGAAACCTACGTACGTGGTTTTTAATGGATCAACAAATTCTTTGAAAGGGGATAAGGCTCTTAAAGCTGAAGTTGGCGAGAGAGTTCGACTCTTCGTTGGGAATGGAGGTCCAAATCTTGTATCTTCTTTTCATGTCATTGGAGAAATTTTTGATAATGTCCATCGTGAAGCGGGGTCTAATGTGGATCATAATATTCAAACAACTTTGGTTCCAGCCGGGGGAGCGAGCATAGTAGACTTTCAGGTCGACGTTCCGGGTAATTTAATTTTAGTAGATCATTCAATATTTAGAGCCTTCAATAAAGGTGCTTTAGGATTTATCAAAGTGGAAGGCGAAGAAAATAAAGTCATTTATTCAGGAAAAATTGAAGACAATGTTTATTTGCCTGAAGGTGGAGCTATACAAGAAGTTAATGAAAAAGAAGAGCGAACTATTGCAAAAACGTTAGAAGATCAAATAAAATTAGGGAAAAATATATTTGTTCAAAACTGCGCTGCTTGCCACCAACCTGATGGCAAAGGCGTTACTGGAGCTTTTCCTCCCTTGGCAGCGTCTGACTGGTTAAATAAAGATCCAAAGCGAGCTATTAGCGTCGTAAAAAATGGATTAACCGGGTCGATTACTGTAAATGGTGAAGTTTACAACGGAGTTATGCCAGCATTAGGACTGTCGAATGAACAAATTGCAAATGTATTAACTTACGTTTTTCATTCTTGGGAGAATAATAAACATATAATAACCCCTCAACAGGTTAAGGCTATACCTATTGAAAAAGCCAAAGAAAATCATTGAGTTTTTTTTTAATTATTCTTTTTTCTTTTAGACTCTATGGAGCTGAAAACGCTTTGATCACTATTCCCAAAGGGGAACTCAGGGCGTTTTGGCTTGCTCCAAAAACTTCGAGAGATAAAAAGCGGTCTAATCTTCCTAAAATTTTAATTTCTTCATTTAAGATTATGGATAGACCAGTCACACAAGGGCAATTCCGAGAATTTTTAAAAACACATAGTGAATGGAAAAAAGAAAATGTGACTTCTATATATGTCGATCAAGCCTATTTAAAGGATTATAGCGCTGAAAATGATGTGCCTATGACTAACATTTCATGGTTTGCGGCCAGGTCATACTGTGAAAGTCGTAAAATGAGACTTCCTACGGTTAATGAATGGGAGTATGTTGCGGCGGCTTCGGAAGACCAAAAGGATGCAAATAGAAATCAAGAATTTTTGCAGCGTATATTAGCTTGGTATGCCGAGCCAAAGGGTAAAAATAAGAAAAAAGTCGCTTCGATATATAAGAACATATATGGGGTATGGGATATGCACGGATTGGTGTGGGAATGGGTTGAAGACTTTAATTCAAGCTTTGTTACAGGTGAGAGTAGGGAGGATTCCGCATTTAACAAAAATTTGTTTTGTGGAGGAGGAGCCCTTTCAATGGCTGATAAACAAAATTATGCTGCTTTTATGAGATTTGCTTTTCGCTCAGGTCTCACTGGACGAAGTAGTGTTTGGAATCTTGGATTTAGATGTGTGAGGGATTTATGAAGTATTTAATTTTTTTATTTATTGTTATTTTTGGTATAAAGGGGATCTCAGAAACCTCTTTTTCTCTTTTTGAATATCCAAAAAAATGGAAAAATCAAAATAATGAGATTAAACATTTTAGCGATTTTTCTGGAGATTTTTATTTATTGAGTATGGTTTATACATCCTGCCCCCATAGCTGTCCTTTAACAATCGCAAAGGTTCAAGAGATAAAGTCGTTTTTGTCCAAATCGGGGTTCAGTAATATTAAAATCGTATTAGCGTCATTCGACGATGAAGTAGATACTCCAAATCATTTGAAACAATTTATTAAAAAAAGAAAGCTGGACGAAAAACAATGGATGTTCTTGTCACCAAGTTCTCAAAAAGATGCTAGAGAACTAGCCGTTGTTTTGGGAATAAGCTACAAAAAATTAGGGGCTGGAGATTTTTCTCATTCTAATGTTATCAGTTTAGTAGGGCCAAATGGCCGGATATTGGCCCAAACGAAAAGCTTGACCGAGGATATCGGTGTGTTTAAAGTTGCAATGGAAAAAACAAAAAAGTGACCAATTATTTATGCCTTTATTCTGCATTCACTTTATTCT
>JAGRAA010000362.1 GCA_020435185.1 Bdellovibrionales bacterium
TCAATAAAGATTTCAATAATTTCCCCAAAGGCCCCTTGTGAGTTTTTAAAATCCACATGCGCTTTGAGACGATCTTCTTGGTTTCTGATGGAACCTTCAAGATTTTGCGCCTGCTCTTCGGTGGAGACACGAATATAACATCCGATTCGATATTCTGATCCTTTTTTCCTAGCCATCTTGATCCCGTCCTTTCTGGCACGCTTTGCCATGAGTCAATTTCTTTTTTGAAGACTCGATACGAGTAGATAACTTGTGATTTGGATTTTTATCGAAGTTGGCAAGCCAATCGTAGATAATTTCCCCGATTTGCGCAAGCAAAAATTCAAACTCCTCTACAGCCGTTGGCTTATAGATGACCTTTACCCTTGGCGACCAAGTATTTTTCATACATGCCCCCTTTACTTAGAATTTGTATTCATTATTAGTAGCTCCTCTTCTTTTTTGTTTTTTAAAAACAGTAAACTTAAACATACTTTTTACTCCCTCAATTTTCTTTTCCTAATACTCTTCTCCTCATCTCTCTTATTCTTATCTTATATATTTTCACTCATTACCCTCCTTCATATATATTTCATATTCACTATTCTTTATTCTCAGTACTCGCGACGAACCACCCCCTTGGACCCTGACCACTTACGCTCGTAGAGGGTGAGTGGTCAGGGTCCAAGGGGGTGGTGTGGGAGCGCTCGTTTGACTCCTAAACCTTATTGAAAACAAATAGTTAAAGATAAAATCAGAATTTTAAACTCAAAGTTCCCCTCAAAGTCCCAGTTTGATGGCGACTTTGAGGGAGAGATGCATTTTCTAACTGACTTTGGCGTAAAACCTTCGGGTGAGAAGATCAAAAATTATGGCTAGTGGTAGCAAATATAAAACTGGCCAAACATCACTTTTCCAATAGCTGGTGTGAACTTGGAGCCAGTGGTTGGGGTCATTAAGGTTACCCTGATACATCCACGGTCCAAATTGGTAGAGCTTTTCTGTTTTGGTCCAAGCAAACAGGCATACAAAGGCGGATGCACTAAAGAGCCAGTAAAGTGCATCTATTAAAAAGTTTCGTAGCATCCACATTGATTTTAAGTTCATAATAAATTTTCCTCCATTTTAAAATTTACCTTTTGAGGGTGAATGTTTTTTAAACCTCCCATGCCGCTTAGAAACTTAGGTTGAGAGCATTTTAAAACCTCCCCCAGGGCAATAAAATAAAATTTTCCTGTTTCATCTGTGGCTTTGAAGCGATTTTTAAATCCTGTGATGAGCCCGCCCATCTTCAAAAATAAATTCTCTTTGCCAACAACATAGAGCACATGGCTAAAATCAGAATGTACACGGTACTGGTGAATGATTTCCTGGTAGCGGTTTTCAGATTTTGCCGTTAGCTCAAGCTCGATGGCCACTTTTGAATTGGAATGAGGGCAATTTAAAATGGCATCCGGTAGTCGAGAGGCATCTTTGGGGTCAAACTTTTGAAGCTTGGCATTTTTAATTTTGCATGTGGGAAAGTGATTTTTCAGTTTTAAAATCACATCCGTTAGAACCAAGTCATGATACAAGTTGGCTCTGTTTAATTGCAAAATGCCCTTATCAAAAGTATCACATATTGTGTAATTGCGGATGACACTCAAAGCTTTCGGTGTGATTTGATAAATCACACCGATGTCAAAGCCACCGTGGTGATAGGCGTTCAAATTAACGCGAAGTGGTTGTAAAAAACCACCCCGCATTAACTTTGAGAGCCGATTGTACACCGTAGGTTTTGCCCGATGCCGAAAATGCCGTTCGTGGATCTGGTAAAATGCTAAAAAGACATTCTCATAAATATCAAATAGCAAATTCAAATCCCGTTGGGAAATTCTGACATTGTTTTCTACCATCCCGTGACCTCTCTTGCACTAAAAGGTTCAAACTGAATCACCTCCGAAACCACTCCATACTTTGTCGGTAGGTGAATGACACCACTTCCATTGTAGAATTCCTTTAAGGTGTTTGGGTGAACCTTATAAGACTCTACTTCTCGAAGTGACGCCTGTCCTGTCGGGTCATAGCCACTTAAAATGCCCTCTTGTCTGATTTGCTTGGTGAGCTTCTCGCTGGGTTTTGTTCCAATGTGCTTGGCAAAAAAATCACTTGTCACCGGATCATTAAGTCCAAGAAGGCATTTAATGTTGGTGTTGGTATTTACACTAGTGGCAAAATCTTCACTGACTCTCGACAAATCCCCAAGAGACTGGTGAGAAAGGTGAAGGGCCACTTGGGTGGAGCGGGCTTTATTAAGTACACTGACAAAGCCTTCATAAACGAATTCAGAAAATTCATCTAAAAAGGCGGAGGTGAACATCTTTCGCTTTAATTTTTCTCTTTCACCAATAGCCCAGGCAAGCTCTTGTAATAAGAGCTTGCCAAGCTGATGCCCCATTTTTTGATAAATGAGGGTGGGGATAGAAAAAACAATAGCAAAATTGTGAAAGCCTCCTTCAAAGTCTTTAAACTGTTGGTCAATGACAAGCTGACTTAAAATGACATTTCGCTCAGCCTCTTTGACACTTACAAAAATGTCATAGTCATCTTTGGGCCTTGGAATCGCGTTAACCAAATTGGCCACTTCACCAACGGCGAACGGGGAGAGCTGGGATATTAGTCCGGCCATTTTTTTGGACCTCTCAGAGCGAGATTCTCTTAAATAACTATCAATGAACTTAAAATGGGGCCAATCGCGCATGCCCGCGATGGCTTCAGATAATTTATTATCATCGGTTAAAAGTTCATAGAGTCTTTTAAAAGTAACCACCTCACCACTGTCTTTAATGAGCCTGACCAAATATCCGCAAATATCGTATTGTACGGACCGATAATAGGCGTCCTCGAAATCAAAGGCCGCAAAGATGCGGTCTGTAATTTGCTGAGAAGACCCATTAGCCAAGGGGTTTACCCGAATGGAATTTTCAGGGTTGGCCAAATCAAACTCTAAAATCCTAGGAGGACAGAAAAATTGACTCGACCATTTTTTAATCGACTCAGGAACATCAGGACTTCCTTTGCCGTCAATGAGAACGACAGGTGTTCCCTGTTTAAGGTCTCTCAAGATCCAGGGAACGACCAAGCTGTGAGTTTTTCCTCTCCCCGTGGAGCCAATAATTTGCACGTGCGAGCATCTGGCTTCACTTGAAAGATACAGAGGCAACTTATCATGCGTTTTACCTATGGGAATTCCACCCTTTTCACGTTGACTTAATGGAATGAGCAAGTTGGCACGTTGACGAAGTTTTTTTGTCCCTTTTTTTAACGAGTAGATGAGAAATCCGACAACACCCAGCACTAGCAAATAACCACCAAGATAGATCATTTCAAAGTTGTTGAAATAAAACCTCTCAATGGCACTTTCGTTTTTGTAGACCCAAAGTGCCGCAAGGAGAACAACCAAAAAGGCGGCAACTGCAAGGGCTTCTTGGTCACTCATGGGTTTTTGATTTTTACTTTCAATTTCTTTTTTCAAATGGACACCTCCTGTTGATAGTATTTTCGAACGAGTTCTTTTACGCTTGTTCGAGCGTAGCCATTATCGGGGAAGATATCGGGGGTTGTGGGTTGACTTGGGTTTTTATTCTTTCTTTCATTGATCCAGTTCAGGATAAAATCTTTGCTGATCTTTCCTTTTTTAACCGAGATCTTTGAAGTGACCTCTTTACAAAAGTCGTTTGCCCAGAGAGCTGCAAAGGCTTTATCATTTCCGGAAAAATGATAAAGAATATTGATTGCAAAATCTCGTGGGCCATCGCCTTCATAGCCCCAGGCAAAACATCCCGCAAAGCCCCACTGGTGATAAATGTTGGCTTGACCGAATCCGTTCTCCCAAAGAAATTCAACGTCTTTGAATTCATTGGGACTGAGTACCCGCGTAGCGGGTGGGTTTAAATAAGACATACGTCTCCTTTAATGGTTAGGCGGCCAATAAGAAACTATTGGCCGTGGTTGTTTAGGGGGCTTTTGTATTTTTTTGAAGATAGAGTCTTTTTTAAGTGGCTTCTTTAAAAAGGTGGGCGACAAAATAAAGTCTGCCATTTAGGCTTGAATAAAAGGTTTCAAGCAAGACAGAGTTTTGCCGATAAAAAGAAGTGAAGAAAAAATAATTATTTTTTTCTTGCACAAGCGAACGCTTTTAGTATAGATTTGAATAAGTTCTAAAAAGATATCCTTTTAAAAAATCACTCTCACAACAAAAAAAGTAAAGCCCTTTAGACATTAAAACCTTTAGGTAGTATGTAATTTTTACAAGTTACGATAATCACCTACATAATCTTTTTTCGCCTTCTTATAAAAATCATCAAATACTGCTAAATTCC
>JAGRAA010000363.1 GCA_020435185.1 Bdellovibrionales bacterium
ACTCAATGATTTCAGATCCGACATGGTTTTGAATCAATTGAGAAGGTAAGCCTTCACCAATAATAGACCCTTTGTCCATAATCATGATTCTATCGCAGGATTGCTCAGCCTCTTCCATATAATGGGTCGTTAATAAAATGGTTATTTTTTCTTTTTTTAAAGCCTCTATACTTTCCCATACAAAATAACGAGCCTGAGGGTCTAACCCCGTAGTTGGTTCGTCTAAAAATAAAACTTCGGGTTTATTGAGCATAGCGCGAGCAATAGATAACCGCCTCCTGAGCCCACCACTTAATTGATCACATCTGTATTTTTCATATTCTTCTAATTTTAGAATTCTCAATAATCGATGAGCTCTCGATTTGGCCTCTGCCATAGGGATCCCAAAAAAACGAGCATAAACCAATAAATTGTCTAAAACAGTAAAGTCCGGGTCCAAACCATCATCTTGCGGAACAACTCCTATACGACCTTTAATCTCAGAATAACTTGAACGAGAATTTAGTCCTAATATATAGAGTTCCCCCGAATCTTGTAATGTCGTACAATAAAGCATTCTTAATAAAGAAGATTTTCCAGCTCCATTAGGACCAATAATGCCGAAGCACTCTCCTCTATTTATACTAAAATTTATCTTATTTACGGCCACCACCTGACCGTAGGACTTTACTAGATTTCTAACTTCAATAGCTTTATCCATGACCACCCATTAAAAAAGCTTCTCCCGTGGTATCCTGACGAAGACTTTCATCTAGACTTTGAAAATATTCATCTACACATCTATTAACCACTTGGTAATCCGATTCGCGAAATAAGTCTTTTCTAAATTGTGCGGAGTTTTTATATCCAGAAGAATACCACGCAGCCATTTTTTTTAATTGCAGAGCAGACTTTTTTTCATCGAAATGCTTCTCTAAATAGTATTTTAATCGATTAAAGATAAAATGAAAGTTCTTTTCAGAAGTATTTACCTCTCCCGATAAAAGGCTTAATGCATCGGTAAATAAGAATGGATCCTTTAAACATCCTCTTCCTATCATTACTCCATGACAAAAAAATTCTTGCGTCCTAGATATCGCAGTTTGTGGGTCTTTAATATCACCATTCCCTAAAATAGGAATTTGTACCTTCTCTGCAATCGCTTTTATATAATCCCAATCTGCATCTCCCTGATAACCCTGGGATCGAGTTCGGCCGTGAATACCCACCCATTCTACGCCTTCATTGTAAGCAATTTTGCATACTTCATCAGAGTTTCTCGAGGGCTGATCCCAACCCGTCCTAATTTTTATCGTCAAAGGGATTTCAATGGCGCCCTTGACCAGATTGAGAAGAGTCGCTAAACGATCAAGGTCCTTGAGGATCGCAGAACCTCCCCCCTTTTTAACAACTTTAGGAACAGGACAGCCAAAATTTAGATCTACAAAATCAGCCCCAATTTCTTGTTCCACAAAAACGGCTGCATCTCTTAAGTGATCTAAATTATCCCCAAAAAGCTGCACCCCAATTGGCCTTTGGATCTCATCATACTCCATAAGCTTTTTGGTCTTTTCTGACCCAAAGGCCAAACCATTAGCGGATACCAACTCAGTTATAACCACCGAAGCACCCATCTCTTTCATAAAAGAGCGAAAAGCCACATCAGTGATTCCAGCCATGGGAGCTAAAACAAATGGATTGTCTCGTAACTGTTGAATTAAGCTTATTTTTTTGACTTGATGCATAAC
>JAGRAA010000364.1 GCA_020435185.1 Bdellovibrionales bacterium
CTTAGGATAAATACATGACGATCCTAAAAATAAAAGTTTCTTAGATTTAAATTTATAAGCAGCCTCTATGACGTTATTTTGAATTCTGAGATTATCCATTAAAAAATCGACCGGATAAGTATTATTGGCATAAATACCTCCAACTTTGGCTGCGGCTAAAAAAACAAACTCTGGCTCTTGTGATTCAAAGAATTGAAATACAGACTTTTCATCCCTTAAATCTAATTCACATGAGGTCGGGGTCAAAATATTTTTATATCCATGCTCAACTAAAACTCTTTTGATAGCAGAGCCCACAAGACCCCTGCCTCCTGCAACAAATATCTTTGAATCAGTTTTCATATTCACCATTCACTTTTTAGCATCAAAAAATTTTATAAATATACCGTAGCTTACAAATTTAGAGGAACGATCTTTCTTTGGAAGAAGTTAAATTATAAATAACCAATAGTCTCGACATAACGCACGCAGTCTAGTGTAGCCTGGTTTGCTTATTGATATTAAAAGTATATTCACCTTTAATCAGATATTTACTAGAAAAAAAGTAATGAATATTATTAGAAAAATTAGAAATAGAGTTATGCCTCATAATCCAAAAAATATAGCCGGTGATCCTGTACCCACTTATGGATATTTCGGAGATTATTCCGACTATGAACAGGCAAAGAAACTAACCGGCGGTTATGACAGCTTTAAGATCATTGAAAAAGTTACTTCTTCGTTAAAAAAGGTCCGTGACGGAGAAGCACCTTACGAACGAGACTCAGTTCTATTTGATGAAATTCAATATGCTTGGCCTCTTCTCGCTAACCTTTTACTTGTCTCCCAATTGAACGAAAAAAAATTGAGACTGATTGATTTTGGAGGATCCTTAGGTAGCACATATTATCAAAACAAACATCTCCTACAACACCTGTCAGTACTTAAGTGGAACATTGTAGAGCAAGAGGCATTTGTCGAAATTGGTAAATCTGAATTTGAAAATGAAAACCTCAAGTTTTATGAGTCCATCGAGAACTGTATTAAAAGTGAAGAAAAAATAGACTTACTTCTCATTTCAGGCACGTTACAATATTTAATTCACCCCTACAAATTCCTTAAAGAAGTTCTTTGTCTAAATATTCCTTATATTATCTTCGACAGAACCACCTTTAACAATATTCCCTCTAAAGATAGAATAACTGTCCAAAAAGTTCCTCCGCAGATTTACGAGGCATCATATCCGGCCTGGTTTTTGAGTAAAGAAAAATTTTCACATGAGATGTCTTCTAAGTATGAAATGGTTACAAGTTGGAGCAGCCTAGGTTATCAAACTGCCATTTATAACAACGGTAAATTCGAGTTCGGAGAAGACTTAGGATTTTTTTATA
The DNA here is from genome assembly GCA_020435185.1 of Bdellovibrionales bacterium. Classification (GTDB taxonomy): domain Bacteria; phylum Bdellovibrionota; class Bdellovibrionia; order Bdellovibrionales; family UBA1609; genus JAGRAA01. Next base: position 1,371 of record JAGRAA010000364.1, read on the forward strand.
AACTTAAATTATTTCCAAAGAACCAAGATGTATAATTTTTGCACTTTATTTGACTCAAATTATTTAACCCGAGGCCTTGCCCTTCATGATTCCTTACTCAAATCAGGAATTGACTTTCACCTTTATATATTTGCATTTGATGAAATAGCCTTTGATGTACTAGAAAAGCTAAAATTAAAGAATATCACTCTACTGAAAGATAGTTATCTTCATACTCCAAAATTGCTAGACGCGATAAGCGATAGAAGCAGGGCTGAATATTGCTGGACGTGCACCCCTTTAACTATAAAATATTGCTTAGACTTTTACAAACTACCCTCATGCACATATTTAGATGCCGACATATACTTCTTTAAATCACCGCTGCAGTTAATTGATGAGGCGAAAGAACATTCCGTAATTATAACAGAACATTATTATTCAAAAGACTATACAAAATGGGAGCAGACCAGCGGCAAGTATAATGTCCAATTCATGCATTTTAAAAACGATATTCACGGGAACCTTGTTTTAAACTGGTGGGCTGAAAAATGTATTGAATGGTGTTATGCTTATTATGAAGATGGGAAAATGGGGGATCAACTTTATCTGCAAAATTGGCCAGAATTATTCGAATCGGTACATGTTATGAAAAATAGAGGCGGAGGGGTTGCTCCATGGAACATTTTAAACTTTATATTCAGACGCAAAAACAAAGAGATTATTCTTAAAGACATAAATAATGGTCAAGAATACAAACTAATTTTTTATCATTTTCATGCACTTAAATTTATGAAAAATGGAATTCAGTTATCTGGGGCCGCGTACAAAATCGATAAATTTGTTCGTAAACACATCTACTTTAGATATATTAAAAATTTAGAGGCTATCCAATGCAAATTGGATAGCCTCTCTCTGAAAACGGCACCACATGGGACAAGTGGCGTTGCAACGTTCAGCACCAGCAAGAATTCAATAAAACGAGCTTTCAGTTTTTTAATTGAAGAGATAAGATCATTACTTGGCAACCCTCCAACTACGGAAGATAATTGTAATATAATAAGATATAGAGGTATTATGAGGTACATATGGCGAAAATTTTAAACCTACCTACATTTAGTGAATCAAGAGGAGACCTAACCGTTATAGATAAGATCATTCCCTTTGACATAAAAAGAATTTTTTATATCTATAACGCTTCCGGCATTAGAGGTGGACATCGGCATAAAAAGAACATTCAGGCTCTTATTTGTGTAAGTGGACGTTGCGAGATTTATAATAATAATGGTTCCGAAAAATCTGAGTATATACTCGACAAACCAGATAAGTGCCTCATTCTCGACCCCGAAGACTGGCATACAATGAGAAACTTTTCGGATGATGCAATACTTTTGGTTCTCGCGTCAGAACATTACGACCAATCTGACTATATTGATGCCGAATACACTACATAAAAGGAAGCTATGGGACGCAATCAAATATCAATTCCTTATGAAAACCTTAAACTACTTAATGCTCCATTTAGAAAAGAGTTTAATGAAGCTTTTCAAGCTGTGCTAGATTCAGGATGGTTTGTTTTAGGTAATCATGTTGAATCATTTGAACGTGAATTTGCTGAGTATAATGGTTCTTATTATTGCGTTGGTGTAGCGTCAGGCTTAGATGCATTAATCCTAAGCTTGGAGGTGCTCGATATTCCAAAAGGTTCAGAAATCATAGTTCCATCAAATACTTATATCGCTACAATTTTAGCCATTTTACGGGCAGACTTGACTCCCATACTTGTTGAACCTGACGAATTTACATACAACTTAGACCCCAAAAAAATCGTAGAAAAAATTACAAATAAAACAAAGGCTATTTTACCGGTTCATTTATATGGGAAATGTTGCCAGATGGACAAGATCCTTGCTATTGCGGACGAATACGGCTTATACATTATCGAGGATTCTGCCCAAGCTCACGGATCCATGTTTACCAATACGAAAGCTGGTAACTTTGGCACCTTGGGAGCTTTTAGCTTCTATCCTACTAAAAATCTGGGAGGATTAGGTGATGGTGGCGCTATCATAACTTCAGATTCCACTTTATATGACAAACTACTATATTTTAGAAATTATGGCTCGAAGCAAAAGTATAAAAATGATTATATTGGATACAATTCGCGATTAGACGAAATTCAGGCTGCTTTTTTAAGCATTAAATTGAAATACCTCGACAAAATTAATTCACACAAAAGGGAACTCGCGAAAGTTTATTACCAGAATTTAACTGGACTAGCTAAACTCCCTCATATTGATGAAAAATTTTATGACACGTATCACATTTTTAATATTTGCACAGATCGTAGAGACTCATTGCGAGCTTATCTAATGGAATATGGCATAATGACAGAAGTTCACTACCCTATCCCTCCACATCAACAAAAAGCATATCAACACTTATGGAACTCGAACTTCCCTATATCTACAAAAATACATGAAACTACTTTGAGTTTGCCTATTTCTTTTTTTCATACAACAGAACAGATTCATGAAGTGAGTGATAAAATATGTGATTTCTTGCGAAAGTAAATATGATTAAAGAATTCATGATACGACAATATCTCAAATTTTTTCCACCAAAGATTTCTATAATAGTTCTTAGCTGGAATAGATTATCCTTGCTACGCACAACAGTCCTTTCCCTCATTGCTACGACAAAGATCCCATTTGAAATTACTATTGTTGATAACAACTCAGACAAACCGACTTTACTCTGGTTAGAAAAAATTGAAGAAGAGTACTCCTTCATTCGAGTTATTTATCAGACAAAAAATAAAGGTGGTGAATCCATCAATGATGCTTTTGAGTATTGCCAAAATGAATATATACTTATTTCAGAGAACGATATCGAGTACTTTCCTGGATGGGAAAGAAAAATGTTACTTCCCTTTTATATTGATAATTTTGTGGGCCAAGTCTCTCCCTTCTCCCCTTTTCCTGAAGAGAGCTTCGGGGAAGATTGGGTTGTTAAAAAACATACTACTACTGACCACAACCTTTTTTATTGGGCAAATCAAAATTTAGGAACAACTTGTTTGGTGAAAAAATCTACCGTAACAAAAGGTGCCCATTTTAAATCACTCTCTTCTAAGGACAGCGAAATTTGCTTCCCTTCAGATGCTGAATTTTCTAATGCCATATCTAAACTCGGACTAAAACTTGTATGGCTAAAAGACTACTGCGCAATTAATTGGGGGCATAATAAATATCAAATTGATGAACACAAAGAATATTACAATAAAAATATTATAGCCAAATCGGAATTCAATATTGATGGTCTTTCAAAAAACGAGTCTTTAAATTTAAATGAATTAAATGATAGACTAAGAAGAAAAGATCTGGAGATTTTCTCGTTATATGAAAAGCTAAAATATATAAAAAAATTAAATTTTCAGCACGAAAACCTTTCGGAAGTTTTGAATATAAAAGAATACTCCTCGCTATTTGTAGATCTTGGATCCGGGTTTACCCCTGAAAACTGCTATTTTAATCCACTAAACTTAGAAAATGATAATTTTAGCATTCAATTTAATTTTAACCCTGCCATTGAAGGCGTTTATAATTTACGTTGGGACCCTGTTGAAGGGGCTCTTTGTAATCTCGAAATCAACCAAATATTACTAAATGGAAAAGCAATACTGCCGAAAATTAAAGCAAATACAAAATCTGTTAATGCAAATAGGTTTGAATTTAAAACCACAGACCCGTCCATCACATTTCCAATAGATCAAAAACAAATAAAATCTTTACATTTTAATGGTAAAATAAAAATATTTTATTAGTTTAATACATCACCAAAGTGTGGTCTTAACTTCTTGTATGAAAAATATCCAACGACTAATATCAAAAAAGTAAAAACCCAGAAATACCCAAACGACCATCCATCAGTCCAAAATCCTTTATGATATAAAAATGTAAGTCGATATCCTTCAATAATATGATATATTGGATTTAATTTTAAAAGGAATTTATATTTTTCGGGATAGCTATTGATGTCCCAAAAAATTGGAGACACCCAAAATCCAAACTGGATCAATATACCAATAAAATTTCCAACGTCCTTAATAAAC
>JAGRAA010000365.1 GCA_020435185.1 Bdellovibrionales bacterium
TTGCTTTTCTTTTTAGAGATTTTTAAAAGGCAAATGAACAAAGGCAAAAAAACCTCTTTCAAAAGGAAGACCTCCATGAACAAATTCTCTAGAAGAGTTGTGAGCGCATTCACTGTGACCACGATGACTTATCTCCCTATCGCCCAAGCGAGTTATAAACAGGCTTTGAATAGCAATGACATCAATAAATACGCAAGTGCAGTTTTAAGTGACCAAGGCAATTTACAGAGCTTGAAAGTTATAACTGACAACAAGGAAGCTTTCTTAAATAAACTGAGAGTCATTGAATCAGCAAAGAAAAATTTAGACCTTGTCTATTATATATTTTCTGATGACAGAAGTTCTAGTGAACTTGCCCAAAAGGTTGTGGAGGCTGCAGGAAGAGGAGTTCAAGTTCAGTTGTTAGTCGATTTACACACTAACTATAGTCGTCTTGATTATTTCACAATGTTAGAGAAAAGGGCTGCCCGCGCTGCTGCTGCCAACAAATCCAACGGATCTTTGACTGTTAAATTTTATAACAGACCCACGAGAAACCAAATATTAGATGCGACGTTCATGACTACTGGATGTGGAGACTCCTTTTACGACGATAGTTCTATTAAATCCTGTTCAAATGTTAAATTAGGTCAAATTGATGAGCTTTATGGAGAAGATCGCCAAGCTGGAAGCATTAAAGGCAGTGATGCTTATTATGATGTTATTCCTCAAGTAAAAACCAAAGAAGCTCAAATGTTTCTCTCTGGGATCTATTCAAAAGACCCTGATGTTCTCAAGAAAGCTATTATTGAAGGACAACAAATTGATGTTAAACAACTTCTTGCTAGTTTCGAAAGCCAAGAAAAAGAAATGAAAAGTGAATCTGCAAAAGAAATCGCTCAAGATGCAGCAAACCAAATGAGATCACTTTTAGAATTTGGAGAAATGGTATGGATCCGAAAAACCGATCCAAATCCGTTTGTAAGATTCTTCTATTGGATTAAAGTGAGTTTGGCTTATCTTTTCTATGGTGACGAATTAAGACCCATTGTAAATAAAGTAAACGGTATTTTGCCTATTGAAACTAAAAGAAGTACAGCTTACTCCGTAAGAAAAGAGATATTGAGTGCTGACCGTAGCCATCTTACTGATTTTACTCACCATAAATTGGTTATGGCAGACTATGAAAACGTTCAATTAGGCGGAAGAAACGTAGAAGACTCTTACCACACGAACAACCCTAAACTCGTTGATAAATACTTGTTTAAGGATGTAGATGCCTCAGTGGTTCTGAAACAACCAAATATGGACTTAAAGAAGTCCTACGATCGACTCTTTAATCATAAAGGTTTAACTGTAGGCACTCAATGGTTGAGAGCGAATATACCTAATGATTTTGCTGCCAATCTTTCTATTGCTAGAAATGAATGTAAAGAAGAGAAATTAAACGATATTTCTTCTCATGGTTTAACTCGCGAAGAAAGAATTAAAGTCAGTCGTAGAGTGGAAGAAAGAAGCGAATACAATCGCACTTGTCAAGCTGACGAGACATTAGACCCAATGGCTGAAGACAACTTAAAGCCAGTCATTAACAAATACATTTTAAGTTGCTACAAAGAGAAAGTAGCCACAAATTCTCTTTCTGTTAACCAACGTGAAGCCTTAGCTGAGAAAAATTTAGAAGATCAAATCAGCTTATACGCTAAAACCCAATTAAAAGATCAAGATCCTGTGGAAGCTCAATCCATAGCCATGTCTGCGCATGAACTCTCTCAAGCCAAAGTTGGGTATATGGAAAACCTTCCTTTCACTAAAGAGGACCCTTCAAAACGACTTTACGGAGTTGAACAGTTTGAAGAAGCTAAAAGCGGAAAGTATATCCATGAACTATTAATTCGAGGATTAAAAAAGGTTTGTGCAAGCAAAGGAAAAAACAGACGAGTTATCCTTCACAACGCTTACTTCGCTCCTCCTGCAAATATGTTAGATACTTTTGCAAGTATGGTTGATGGATCTTGGAACTGCCAAGGGGTAACTGTTGATGTACTTACAAATAGTTTCTCAACCACTGATTTAAGCCCTGTAAATGCCGTATCTAGACACGCTATGCAGGCTTTCTTCGAATACTACAAAAAATTCGAAAGCAAATACAATGGTGCTAAATTCAGAATATTTGAATACCAAAAAGACTTAGGCCGCTCTCTTCATGCTAAGGTCAGTGTGCTTGGTAACGATATCGTCATTGGATCAGCAAACATGGATTTAAGAAGCTTTTTAATGGATACTAACAATGGCATTTATATTCAAAATGCTCCTGAATTGGTGTCTTCTTATGTTGCTACTGTAGACAGCGTGTTATCTAATCCAAAGGTCACACAATTAGAAAATGACTATTACGCGAATAAAACCGGAAATGCTGAAATTCTTGCTGAAGATAAACAACTCTTTGATTGCAGTATTCTAAAATACAGCACTAAAGATAAACTCAATTTGCCGGCTTATTTGGCTGCCAAAAAATATATCCTACAAATCTCTAACATGGCTTATAAACTCACTTCTGAGTTCATTGGAAACTATGAAATGCAGGCTAAAGACTATGATGAGAGAATGTGTTTTGGATCCACTTATAAATCTGACGGAGAGCATTGCCCTAAAGAAAACAGTGTGAAAAAATCTCCTCGACGTCAGTACGATGAGAGATTGCAGACCATTTAATTTTACTCTTTTTCCCAGGTTATCTTTCATAACAAAAAAAGCCCGATAAAAATCGGGCTTTTTTTTACTTCAAATAGAAGCGTTTGGTCTATTAAGCAGTGGGCTGCTGAGTAGGAGTTCCTTCGTCCATAGTTTTCTTTTTTGTAGCCTTATTTTTATTATTAAAACCGCTTCCATTTTTTGCCATATTACTTAAACTTTGAGAAGGTACAAAACGGGCCCCTAACCGGCTAGCAAAACCCTCTAGCTCACTCACAATATACTCTGCTCCTAAGCTATCTGCATAGGTTAATAGTCCACCTCTAAACGGAGGAAATCCGGTACCCATAATCATGGCAAGATCCACGTCTTGAGGAGTCTCGACAAGATGCTCTTCTAATAGAGCTCGAGAGGCCTCATTAATCATCTGAAAAATTCCTCTTTCAATGCACTCTTTTGAAGAGAGTTTTCCTCCTGGAGTCCCTAAACCAAGATCTTTATAAACTGTATCGTCTACATCTATTTCTTTTCCTCTTTCATCATAAGTATAAAAACCCTTACCATTTTTTCGCCCTAATCGATCAGTTTTAGCCAGTTTAGACGCCAACTCTGAAACCTCTATTCTTTCTCCTAAGGCCTGTCTGAAAATCTTTAATACTTTGACACAAGTATCAAGACCGACCTCATCCATAAGCCTATAAGGCCCCATAGGCATCCCGAAAGTATGCGTATAAAAACGATCAACCTCTTTTATGTCCATCCCATCCTCTAACAAAAATAAGGCTTCTGCTAAAAGAGGCAGTAACAATCGATTCACCAAAAATCCCGGGCCGTCTTTAACAACCACTGGAGTTTTTCCCATTCTCTTTGCCAAATTAAATATAGTCGCCGTCGTTTCATCGCTTGTACGTTCGCCTCTGATGACCTCTACCAATGGCATTTTGTCCACTGGATTAAAAAAGTGCATGCCTACAAAATTTTCTGGCTTTGGATGAGCTTTAGCCATTTCGTTTACGCTTAAAGAAGAAGTATTCGTCGCAAAAATATGATCCTCTTTGCAATGAGATGCTGTTTCAGCAATCACTTTCTTTTTAATTTCAATATCCTCAACAATCGCTTCTAAAACCAAATCCTGATGCCCAAATCCTGAATAGTCCAACCCACCAGAAATATGACTCATCTTCTGGGCGAGGTCGTATTTAGTCATTCTTCGTCGTTTTAATTTTTTTGCCCATAAATCATAGGCAGCCTTTAGGCCCTTAGCTATAGCATCATTGGAGATATCCTTTAATCTAACATCCACTCCTTTGTCCGCACCTACATAAGCCACACCGCCACCCATAATGCCAGCACCTAATACCGCCATGCTATGAATAGGCTTACCTTCAATCGACGGATCTGAAACACCATTTTGTTTTTTTACCGCTTCCATCATAAAAAACAAATTAATGAGGTTTTTACTCACATCGGTAACTGCCACTTCGCAAAAGGCTTGTGCTTCTGTGAGAAGCTGCTTTTCTCGACGACCTAATCCATAGGTCTCCTTAATAACCTCTATGGCTTTTATCTGAGCGGGATAAAACCCTTTGGTCAGTTTCATCACTCCCTTTTTGGCTTGACTAAAAACCACCGGACGTCCAACAAAGGACTCTAAAAACGAATCCATAGGAGTTTTTGGTTTAAAGACTTTTTTACGTTTTTTGAGTTGCCCAGAAATAACTTCATGAGCCATCTGAAAAGCGCGTTCCTCTAGCTGCTCTTTAGGAACGGCTTGATCAACCAAACCTATTTTAAGAGCTTTTTTGGAGTCTACGGTTTTTCCGGCTAAAATAATATCTAGTGAGCTTTGCAACCCGACAACTCGAGGTAACCTTACACAGCCTCCGAATCCGGGTATTATGCCTAATTTAGTTTCAGGAAGCCCAATCACCGTGGCTTTATTATCTGAAGCTATTCTATAATCACAGCACAGAACCAGTTCACAACCACCACCCACGCAAGCTCCGTCAATAGCGGCTATGGTCGGCATGGGGAGATCTT
>JAGRAA010000366.1 GCA_020435185.1 Bdellovibrionales bacterium
GGTGAACGCTTACCTTCTCAATTGATTCAAAACCATGTTGGATCTGAAATCATTGAGTTTGATGTGTTACCAGCGGACATCAATTATTTTGTTAAAAAAATTCAAGATGAATTTGAGTACCAGGTTTTAAGTAAAAGTGTTCGTTTGTTTATTCGACCTAATCAAGACAGTCGACAAGCTTTAAACCTTGTTACTAGTGATAATATAATTGTTCGAAAGGCCAAATTAGAAGACGTTTTTTTAAAGATAGCGGGATATGAAATGAAGGAAGATCTTTAATGCAATTTGTTCAAGATTTATTTTATTTTCCCAGAATCGGAAAAGGAATTTTTCGAGTTTGGATGAGAAATTTCACCTATTTTAAGTACACCATTTGGGTTTCTATTTTTTGGGTTTTCATTGAGCCGATCTTGTACCTTTTAGGAATAGGATATGGACTAGGAGCCTTTGTAAATGGAGTCGATGGACAGTCTTATATTCATTTCTTTACACCAGCGTTAATGTCCATCAGTGCTATGTTTGTTGCTTACTTTGAATCTACTTATGCAAGCTATACCAAGTTGGCGGTTCAAAAGACATTTAACAGTATTTTATTAACTCCTGTCACTGCGGCTGAAATTGCCGTTGGAGAAATTCTTTGGGCCTCTTTTAAATCTTTTTTGTCTGTTTTGGGTGTGACGGTTGTGGCTGTAGCTTTAGGGTTACTTGATATAACTTATTTATTCCCTGCCTTGGTGGTTTTATTCTTAACCGGTTGGTTGTTTGCCTCTTTCGGATTACTTTTAGCATCGTATGCGAAAAACTATGATTGGTTTATTTATGGTCAATCCGGAATTATTATTCCCATGTCTTTATTTAGTGGAACCTATTTTCCTCTTTCAGAATTGCCGAGCTACTTGCAGCCGGTAGCATACTCACTACCTTTGACCCATACGATTTTAGCTGTACGATCTCTTCTTTCAGGTCAAATTGAACCTTCTATTTTTATTAATATTGCGGTGCTTTTTGTTTTCGCTTTAATGTTTTCGAATTTAGCTATTGCTAAGCTATCTCGTCGAATTACTGGTTGATCAATAGATTTTCTTTCACCCATTGAATAGATTCTGCAATAGCTTGTTTCGCCGGCCTGGGTTTGAGATTCAACTCTTTTTTGGCTTTACTATTATCGAACCAATGAAACATAGTGGAAGTCCATGCGTTTTCACTGGTCAGAGGCCCTTTTTTGTCGAATTTTTCCATAAAGTCTCCGAGGTTTCCAAGGGCATGAACCACAAAATTTGGTAAATAGAGCCATGGAGGAGACACTCCAGCTTCTTCGGCAATGATATTAAATAACTCTTTAATAGTAATGTTTTCTCCGGCTAAGATATACCTTTCACCAGGAGCTCCTGATCTCCAAGCCGCATAAGTGGCGGGAAGTAAATCGTGGATAGAGATAATATTTACACCGCCAGAGCTGTAAATAGGAAATCGACCTTGGGCCACTTTCAGCTGGGTTTTTCGACTTCCTTTTTTTGCATCTCCTGGTCCATAAATGGTTGCAGGATTAACAAGAGCAGCGTCGATTTCTCCTTTTTTAACGGCATTGACAACGAGTTGTTCGGCTCGATGTTTAGTTTCAAAATATCCAAGATTTAAATGAGCCACGTTATAGGGGGAGTCTTCGTTTAATATTTGGTTTTTATTAAAACCAGCTCCGATGGCCGTAACTGAACTGAAATAGAGCATTCGTGAGAGTTGATTTTGTTTACAAACCTCTATTGCGTTTTGGGTTCCTTCAACATTAACCTTTTCCATAAGAGGTCTCATGTTTTTTGCATATCCAACTACGCCAGCGAGATGAAAAATTGAGTTTACGTTTTTGGCAGCCTTGTTAAAACTCTCTAGGTCTGTAACATCACCAATAGATAATTCATAATCCAAACCGTTTAACTCAGAGAGGTCACTATTTTTTCGAGCCAAGACTTTCACCTGGTGACCTTGGTCTATTAGGAATTTTGTTATCCAAGATCCCACAAAGCCAGAAGCTCCGGTGACTAAAATTTTTTCTTTCATAGAAGGGTAAAAGAACAGATTTTTAAAAAAGAATCAACCTATAAGTCGAGATGTACGGTTGGCATTATCTAAAAACATAAAAGTTTATTAAGATAGTAATATGATTCAAGTGTCGAAAATCAATGGTCAAAAGGTGTGGATTAATAGTGATCTTATTAGGACGATTGATCAAATTCCTGAGACCAGAATTGTATTTATAGATGATGTAATTATTTTAGTTCAAGAGACTCCCGAAATGATTAGAGGCAAAATTATAAATTTCAAATCCAATTTTA
>JAGRAA010000367.1 GCA_020435185.1 Bdellovibrionales bacterium
ACATGACCCTGATTAAAATAAATGCCATTGACTATCCCCTCAACAGCTTGATCTATAGCCGCATCTGCAAAAATAATATGAGCCGATTTTCCGCCCAGCTCCAAAGTCAATTTTTTATTCGTCGCACTTTGAGCTATTTTTCGACCAACTTCCGTTGACCCCGTAAATGCAATTTTCTTAACATCTTTATGATTTACTAAATGCGCTCCTGTCTCCCCGAACCCAGTCACAATGTTTACAACTCCAGCCGGAAGTTCAGCCTCTTGTAAAACCTCTGCTAATAACAGAGCCGTTAGTGGTGTTGACTCAGCTGGCTTCAAAACCACTGTATTTCCGGTAGCCAATGCCGGAGCTAACTTCCAAGCGGCCATTAAAAGGGGAAAATTCCAAGGGATAATTTGTCCGCAGACGCCAAGAGCATCGGTCTTCTCGCCATTAAAAGCATAATCCAACTTATCAGCCCATCCTGCATAATAAAAAAAGTGAGCCGCCGCCAAAGGAACATCTACATCTCGCGTTTCTTTAATAGGCTTGCCGTTATCTAAGCTTTCTAACACCGCAAACTCTCGAGCTCTTTCCTGCAGAATTCGAGCAATTCTGAAAAGGTATTGTCCCCTTTTTGATCCAGATAGTTTTTTCCACACGTTATCGTAGGCAAACTGTGCCGCAGCAACTGCTAAGTCGACATCCTCTTCGCCCGCTAATGCCACTTTAGCCAATACTTCTTCTGTGGCTGGATTGAGAGAGTCAAAGTATTGTTTAGATTGCGGGGCTACAAATTGGCCATTAATAAACAACTCATATTGTGGCTTTATTTTTACAATTTCTTTAGACTCAATGGACGGAGCATAAGTAAACTTAAAATATTCTCCATCTTGCTCTTTTTGCGATCCATTCAATGGAGAGGAAATTTCTTCATTTTGTATTTTCATAGACTCCCCTAATCTAATGAGAAGGCTTTATCATAATAATAATAGCCGGTATAAGATTTATAAATCTGCTTTAAAACATCATTGAGTAAACTACTCGCTCCAAAACGGAATAACTTAGGCGTCAACCATTCTGGCCCCAAAGTCTCGTTCACCATAGTTAAATATTGTAAGGCCTGTTTGGTGTTTTTAATTCCTCCGGCAGGCTTCATACCGATTTTTCTTCCTGTCTTTATGTAATGATCCCTTATGGCCTGAAGCATAACCAGTGTGACTTCTAGATTCGCGGCCTGTGGAATTTTTCCTGTGGAGGTTTTTATAAAATCAGCTCCCGCTTCAATAGCCAAATCACTCGCAAACCTCACATGATCCAATGACCCGATCTCGCCGGTTTCGAGAATAACTTTTAAGTGGGCTGTTCCACAAACCTTCTTCACAGCAACAATTTCATCAAAAACTCTCTGATAATCCCCTGACAAAAAAGCTCCACGAGAAATAACCATATCAATTTCAGTAGCCCCATATCGAACCGCCTCTTCGGTATCTTTAAGTCTAACCTCTAAAGAGACCTGCCCTGAAGGAAACCCAGTAGCGACGGACGCTATCTGAATAGGTGTTCCAGCGAGTGCTAACACCGCAGTAGGTACCATAGACGGATACACGCAAACAGCTGCCACTGAAGGCAGTGGTTGATATTGAGGATCATCTTTGAATTCATCAAAAAGCAAGGGAGGCGCTGGTCGAATAGCTTTGTGACAAAGCTGCTTCACTCGAGAAGGAGTATCTGC
>JAGRAA010000368.1:0-2700 GCA_020435185.1 Bdellovibrionales bacterium
GTGGTCTTCTTATAAGGACTCCTTAGATAATCGAAACTTGAAAGAAAAATTCGCGCAAATATTTTACGAGTTGCTAAGTATTCCTAGGGATTTTTTATTGTATGATCAACCCATAAGGAGTACTAGATGTTTTTGATTTTTAGTTGTAAGTCAAAAAATAGAAAATAATTGTCAGTAAAAATCGATTAAAACTTATTTTTTTAACAATCGTTTTAACAATTGAGCAGAAGGTGTGTTTGGTCGAAAATAAGAAAGCAGTTTTGGATTTTCTATTTCGACTAAAGTTTCAGAATCACAGGAATGGATAACATGGGGAAAGTATACCCCCGGTCGTATTTTTGTCTTACCGTCTCCTGGAAAAAAGACAAATTCATACTTTCCCTTATACTCATGAAGCCAATCACAAATGGTATCCTTACATTCATCTATATCTTCATTGGCTAATCGTTCAAGGTCTAACTTTTCATTGTCTATAGAACCTGAATTTTCTTCTTCTTCTAGCCAGCCGGTATTTTTTTTAGCCACGCAGGTTGTTGGATCAAATATTAATTTTTTTAGTTCTGCTAATTTCACATTATTTAAATCTTTATTTTGGAGTTTGATTTCTGAATGACTCAGAAAATCTATCGCAATGTTATAGAATGATTCTACAGGGTGACTTCCTCCACAGTAGTACTCATCGTGAACCTCTAAAATGAGTACATCGTTCTTGAAGAACCTCACCTTCATATCTATATCGGATTCAGTTATACTACCCACAATATAAGAGCAGTCGCTAATTTTACTTTTAATTAATTCGTTAATTTTCTGATCAGTAAACTGAGGGTAGAGGGCATGAAAAGGTCCAGGGTATTTTTGAGTTTCCTCCACTAATTTATAAATTCTTTTATCAGATACAACCTTTTTATAAAAGGTTTTCCTTTGTTTTATTTCTTCGATTCTCTCTTTGAGAGCTTCCATAGCGCAATCTGGATCCTTCATGCTACCGGCATTGCACATAATGTCTTCTTTATTCCAATTTTCTAACCATCCAGTTTGATCCTTAGTCAGAGCTTTTTGATTCATTTTTTTTTCTTTGAGCGCATGACGGTAGGTTTTATTTAGTTGGTTAATCAATAATTTTATCTGAGAGTCACGGCAGATTGTTGATGACTTGGAATCACATCTGACTTCGAGGTAGTACCCGTAAGCGGGGACAGTCAAAAAGATCAAAAGCATTATTTTAGTTGTAATCGTATTTATCACGTGGCTATATTTTTTGTTCAAGCACACCCTTCGATATACTGTACTTCAGGTTTCTTTCCCACTCGAACAGCCTCAACTACGCCCTGATCATCAGTTTCAAAGATGATTTGAAACTCTTGACCTTTTTTAAAAATAAGATATTTCGCATTAGGAGGACTGTAGGGATGTGGGTCTATGGATAAATCTCTGTAGGCTAATTTTACCTCTTCTGTGGTACTTCCTATGCCTATGCCTTCTTTTGTTTTAATGTTTGAGGAATTGGCATTATCGCCTTTGCGTATTTCTATTCTGGATATTTTTTGTTCTGTGACCATAAAACCAATATCCTTATAATCCCCATTAGGGTAGACATAAAAGCAATAGGGTTCATCTTGTTCAGGGTTGGGGGATTTAAGTTCTATGCCTAAAGCCTTTGAAGCCTGTTGAATAGACATTCCTATTTTCACTGGACCATAGCCCTCTTTGCTGAGTGAGTATTTTTTTGCAGCAAGTGAGCGATCCTGTTTCTTTGTAGTGCCAGCAGAAGAATTGGATTCTGCAGATTTGTTATTTTTGCTTTCTAAACAACTAGAGAGCAAAAGGGTAAGGGCGATGTAAATAACTATGATTTTTTTCATACTGGTTATTCTTCCACAATCCTCTTGTTTTAACAATATCGGAGTTTTGATGGCTTTTCGTTCAATCGTTCAGAAAAACGATATTTAAATATTAAAATGAAACATAATATTTTTTTATCATTCTACTAACAAGAACTCATTTCATAGTTGTTTGAACTTTTCCATGAGCTCCTATAATGTTTCAAAAGATAAGTAAGGGTAAACAAATGGCCATCAAAATTTTTAGAAATATTGGAACTCTTTTAAGTTTAAAAAGGGTAGTAAAAAAAGACGGGAGACACATCCTTGAGAAAGATCTAGGAATTGCACGCAAACAAACTCTTGTCAGCTATAAAAATAAAATTTTATGGGTAGGATCAGAGAAAAACCTTTCTTCTAAAATTTACTCCTCCCTTTCTTCTCACGTCGTCGAAATAGATTTAAGGGGACGCACGGTGATGCCGAGTTTTGTAGAAAGCCACACCCATTTGATTTATGCGGGCGATAGAAAGTCTGAATTCGAGCTTCGAAATCAGGGCATGAGCTATTCAGAAATAGCTCAACGTGGAGGTGGAATTCTTTCAACGGTTAAGCTAACAAGAAAAGCTTCTCATCAGGACTTACTGGAGAGAGCACAGAAAAGGGCTGAGTCCTTTATTAAGCAGGGAGTAACGACCCTAGAGGTAAAGAGTGGATATGCCTTAGATCTTAAAAATGAAATAAAAATGTTAAGAGTAGCTAAGGAACTTAAAAAAGTGACCGTGGTCCCCACTTTTTTGGGTGCTCATGCCATTCCGAAAGAATATAAGAATGCCGAAGTTTATACCGATTATTTGATCAATAAGGTTCTTCCCATGGT
>JAGRAA010000368.1:2760-15096 GCA_020435185.1 Bdellovibrionales bacterium
TAGCTGAGAAGTATTTTCAAGCAGCGAAAGAGCTGGGTTTTAATATTTGCGCACACACTGAACAAATAAAAAGAACAAGGGGATATCAGGTTCTTTTGCAATTTTCTGGATTGAGTGGAGATCATTTAGTCCAATTGAATGAAAACGATGTTCAAAATATTGCTCAATCTGGTTTAACAGCGGTTTTGTTGCCAGCGGCTGATTTTTATCTGCAAATGAAATATCCTCCAGCAAGACATTTAATAGATAAAGGGGCGCGAGTGGCCTTAGCCACAGATTTCAATCCGGGTTCTAGCCCTACTCAAGATTTATCATTGGTAGGAGTTCTGGCGCGATTGAATATGAAAATGACACTTCCTGAAGTTATTGGTGCTTATACTTGGTCTGCCGCGAAGGCTTTGGGGAGAGATTCTACAGAAGGGTCTATTGAACAGGGGAAAATGGCTAATTTCGTGGTTCTTAATGATGATTGGGATAGCCTATTCTATCAAGTGGGTTACCATCCGGTTGGTGAAACCTGGAGAATGGCAAAAAAAACGTATAAATCTTAAATTTTCTTAAAAAATGTTTTGCCAACAGCTCAAAATGTTATCTATTGTTTAGTTAAGAATATAAAAAGCGGAACAGAATAAACCAGCAACAAGGATGAGGTTGAACATGAAGAGTTCTTTGCTTTCGCAGTCTAAATTTTATCACCCGGCTCTCAACTCAGCTATATTTGATGGCCGATTTAGAATTTATTTTGCTAAACCTCAAGAAGTGTTGGCTTTAAAAATTTATTTTAAAATTCAAGAAGCCGTCGAAGAGTCTCTTCAAGAAACTAAAAATCTGTTTAAAGTTCTTCAGCACAGTTTATATATTATGCTCTACCCTAATGAGCAGAGTTTAAGCGAGTCTTTTGATATTCATCGAGAAAGTGGAAAAATACCCATGGAAATTCTCGATCATGAGTTTGTTCTAGGGTTAAATGGAGAAGTCACCGAAGATTCAGAAATTGATTTACTTATTCGAAAAATACAAATCATAGTCAACGACTGGAAGATCATTGCTTCAGAAGTTTCAGTTCAAAATCGACCTAAAGATGATCTAGTAAGTTTATAATTGGTTTGGAGTTCCACTCAACGGACCCTTTAACTTCATAGCTGAGCTTGTTTTTTTTATTAAATATTAAGTGAAAAGGGAGTTGAGGCAAGTTTGGGTTTTGAATGAATGGCGTATTGTCTAGGTCATTTCTAAAGAGTGTTTTAAACCTTAGACTTTTTCTTTCCCAAACAATTTGAGCCGCAGCTTGATCTTCCTTTTTAAGATCAGTATTCACCGCAATGATATTTATGGGATAACCGGACTGTTGAAGATCATTTAATTTTTTTAATTCTAAGAAACATGGCTCACAAAGAATAGACCAATAAGAAATAAGAGTGGGCTGTTTTTCTGTTAGAGGAGAAGACAGGTTTTTAATGATACTCTCTGGGAGAGAGAAGTCTTCTTTGTAAGTGATAATATTTTTATAAGCTAATGAATTTAAAGACTTTTTCTTTTGGTAATGAGAGTAAAAATAAATAACAACTCCGATGACGACAAACAAGAATAAGCCAAATATTCTCATGGTGTTGGCGGCTTTTTTGTAGGATTTGAAATTGTTTTCCATAAATAATAGGTGTTAAATTAAATTCTCTAAGGTACGGACACACTTTGGTGTCCATGGTGCGTTAAATTGTTAGTGCGTTCACGTCCGTATCTTATAGTATAAATTAAAAGAGCAAGAAAGGCTTTATTAATGAAAAACAATGAATCTGGTCAAATTATTGTTGAATATATACTGTTGTTGGTTTTTGCGGTGAGCATGGCTGTTTTAATAACGGATCAATTGGTAAGTAGAAATGAAAATCAACCAGGGTTAGTCACTAGAAAATGGAGTGCCATTATTCAGGCTGTAGGAGTTGATTTCGCGGACGACGTAAAAAGAGATTAATCGAAAAAATAGATCAATTGAAAGAGGCGGTTATGGGATATGTTTTAACTATTGATCAGGGAACTACTGGAACCACTGTTAGTCTACTTAATAAGGACGGCTTTCAAGTATCAAAAATTAACAAGGAGTTTCAGCAAATTTTTCCTCAACCAGGATGGGTTGAACACAATGCCAATGATATTTGGAATTCAGTATTATACGGAATAGAAAAGGTCTTAGAAAAAAGCCAACTCACCGGCGCCGACATAGACACTATCGGTATTACCAATCAAAGAGAGACGGTTGTATTGTGGGATAAATCTACCGGACAACCTTTATATAATGCTATCGTTTGGCAGTGTCGAAGAACGACTGAGTTTTGTAAGTCTTTGAAAAAAAAGGGTTTGGAAAAGACTATAAAATCTAAAACGGGTTTAGTTGTAGATCCTTATTTTTCTGCGAGTAAAATTAACTGGTTGTTGAATAATGTAAAAGGTCTTAAAGCAAAACTCAAAAATAAGCAGGTGGCCTGTGGAACGATAGATTCTTGGTTGTTATATAAGTTAACCGGCGGAGAGGCGCATAAAACGGATGTATCTAACGCTTCAAGAACTCAGCTCATGAATTTAAAAACCTTAAATTGGGACATTGATCTTTTAAAAATTTTTAAGGTTCCTTTTGATATTTTGCCTCAAATAGTTCCTTCGAACTCAGATTTTGGAAAAACAAAAAATATTGGAATTATACCAGATGGTATTGCTATCAACGCTCTTATTGGGGATCAACAAAGTGCTCTATTTGGTCAGGCTTGTTTTTCTCCAGGTGAGGCGAAATGTACTTTTGGAACAGGTAGTTTTATATTGATGAATACGGGAGAGAAGCTTGTGCGTTCTCACTCTGGATTACTCACCACCGTTGGGTGGCAACTTAAAGGGGGTAAGAAGGCTGTTTATGCTTTAGAAGGCGGAGCCTTTATTTGTGGGGCGGCTGTTCAGTGGTTAAGAGATAATATGCATTTTGTAGATCATGCTGCTGAAATTGAAAGGCTAGCTTTGAGTGTGGATTCTACTGATGGTGTAGAGCTTATTCCTGCGTTTACTGGATTAGGAGCTCCCTATTGGCAACCTCAAGCAAGAGGTCTGATTTGTGGACTGACAAGAGGGACGCAAAGAGGACATATTGCGAGAGCGACGTTAGAAGGAATGGCCTTACAAAATGTAGATATTTTGGTAGCCATGGAGAAAGATTTGAAGAAGAAGATGCCTAAACTTAAAGTGGATGGTGGAGCTTCAGAAAATAACCTTCTTATGCAGATGCAGTCGGATTACCTAGGGGTAAAATTACAAAGACCAGCATTTATTGAGACCACAGCAGCTGGAGCGGGATACTTGGCGGGTTTAGGTGCTGGGATTTGGAAATCAATGAATGAAATCAAACAAATTTATAAGCTAGATAGAGAGTTTAAAAGCCAGATTCCTCCGTTAAAGAGGAAAGAGCGATTAAAGTCTTGGCATCAAGCCGTTAAGAGAAGCTTTTAAAAGGTAATCACCAATAAATCATCTCTCAAGAGGCTTTTCTTTTAAAAGTTTCAATAGTGATGAGGTTTTCAAAGAGCAAATTTTTAAACTTCTCGATTTCTGAATTTTCTATGAGGATACCTTTAGAAAAACTTTCTTCAAATTGAGAAGCGATATTTGCAGCTTTTAAACATCCAAAGCTTTTTAAGGTACTGGATATTTTATGGCTTAAAGCAGAGAGTAAATCCAGATCTGAGCTTTGTATGGCACTCTCAAAGAGAGATAAATCTTTGATGATTTGTTTTTGAAAATCCTCAGAAATCTCAATAAAAATTTCGTATCCTAGGTCTTCAATCTGTTGCTCTAGAAAGGAACTGTCTACAGCAATAAGAGTTTTTTTCTGAGTTTCTTTGGCTTCTAAACCCTGTCTATTTTTTGAGAAATGCTTTTCAGAAAAACTGGGGTTCTTTAAAAAGTTTGGCCCAAACTCTAAAGCGAGATTCACAGTTTCGTTAAAAAGTTTAAAGTTAAGAGGTTTTTCTAAAAAGTCAAAAACGCCTAAGTTCCAGGCCGTATTTAAAATGTCTAATTGGTCAAAGGCAGTGACCAAAATGATTGGGTAATTTTGATTAATAATTTCTGAAGAAAAGCTTAAACCATCACCATCCTGAAGCCTATAGTCAGTAACGATGACATCGTATCTGAATGTACTCATTTTAGCTTTTGCTTGGGCAATGGATAAAACATGATGAGTGGTATAATTTTCAGACTTCCACTGGGTTACGACTTTACCTATGATCGGATCATCATCAATGAATAAAACAGACTTTTTCAAAAAGGAATTCCTTGTAGAAACAATTTTTATTTATAGTTTAGCATGCAAAAATTCCTAAACAATGAGACTAAAGAATAAATTTATTTTGTTTAAGAGGGGGCCTTAAGGCTAGATCGTGCTGGCTATAAGTGGTAATCGAAAAGGTTTATTCTGAAGGACATTTCATAAAACGAATAGGGTTAGCAAACTTGGCAAACTCACCATTTTCAAAGAGGTATCTGTTTTGTACATCATAAGCCAGATTTTCTGTTTGAACCAGAGCTGCACAGCTATCATACATTTTTTTTCCGTATTTTGCTGCTTGTAACGCGTGAACGGATTCATGAACGAGAAAAGAGCAGTGGATGTAGCTGTCTAGGTTAAAGTGATCAGGAAAAATAATTTGGTTATTATTAATATCATAATAAGCCATAGCTCTTTCACAATTGGGAATTTCAGAATGGCAGGCCTCTTCTCTGAGAATTTTAATGGGTTTAGCAACAAATTCAGGAGCCCTCTCTTGAGAGAGAGGGGCTAGGCCAGATAGTTTTACGGCAGTTGAAAGGATATAGGCAATGAATTGTGGATTAATAGTCATTGGTTAATCTTTAGGAGGAATGTAATCGCCACGAGTTTCTTCATTTGGCGAGAACAAAATAGTTATATCTGTCGCACGCTCATCAATGAACTCGACCAATTCTTTGAGGTTTTCGTCATTGTTTAAAGCGATGGAGAGAGCTTTATTTAAAAATCCGTTGATAAGATCTCTCATTGTGCCTCTGTCATTGTCAAACATGCTATTTTGTAGGACAAAAAGTCTCGCAGCAGTTCCTAGTAAACCATCGACGTCTGTCCATTGTTGAATTTGTACCGATGTGACTGTTTTAGAATCCTTATTGTATCTGAGATCAACTTGTCCAACAAATCGTAAAGTAGAACTTGGTTTTATATATTTTCCTCGGTTTTTGTAAAACAATTCAAAATGAATGGGGAGAGTATAAGTGACTTCATCTACGGTAGAGTTAGGCTGGTGAGTGATAGCGGTAATGTTTTGCAGATCTAAATCAATATAGGGCACGCGAAAGGCTAAGGCCTGTAACGAAACTTCACCATTTGGATCTTCCCATTTCTCAATTTGCTCTCTTAGAGCATTTCGTACGTCTAAGGCGGCGGGCTCGTATTCACCCCTATCTTTCGCTAAGAGTGTATTTTCTCTTATGATCTCCAGATTTCCATCTTGACCAGATCCCCAGGTTAACGGCAAGTACCTAGAGGGTTGACCTTCGCTCATGAGCCTCTGATTTTCTATCACCATTTCTTCAGCAGTAGGTAAATGACGAACTTGCTCGATAAGTGGAGATTCCATGGTGCTCTGTGCTTGAGTGAATTGGAAAGGGATTGATACTAAAACAAAAAATACTAAGATTTTGGATGCCCTGTGTGGTTTCATCTGACGAACTCCTTATTACTATAAAATGAGGTACAAATCTCATACCATATAAGAGCTAATAAAATGCACCTATAAGAAGAAAGATGAGCATTGTCAGAAAACTATTTATACAAGTCTGAAATTATTACCTAACTAAACAATTCTTCTTCAAGTGAAGAAGAATCATAAGATGTTTTGCTCGATAGAGGTCTTTGATTTTTTTCCAAGAGCCGAGAGAGCTCATCAATACTTTTGAGCCAATAAAACTGTGCTTTTTGGTCGAAGCCTTTAAGATGTTTTTTGTTAGAATAAGGAAGGTAAAAAGATTTAAAACCAAGTTTCAGGGCCTCTTTAATTCTTTGCTCAATAAAACTAGCCGCTCTTACTTCTCCCGTTAAGCCGACTTCACCAATAAAACAAGTTTTGGGGTCGATTTCAATGGTTCGATTGGACGAGATAATAGATGCAGCAACAGATAGATCAGCGGCCGGTTCGGTAACTTTTAGGCCACCTACAATATTAATAAAGATATCATTTTTAAAGAGTTCTAGTCCGAGATATCTGTCCATTACGGCAACGAGAAGATGAACTCGATTAGGATCAAAACCAAGAGAGGTTCTTCTCGGCATAGCCAGGGGCGTTTGTACGGACAGGGCTTGAACTTCGCAGAGGAGAGGTCTTGTCCCTTCCATAGCCGCAAAAATCGAAGACCCTATGAGAGCAGATCCTCTTTCTTCTAAGAAAAACTCACTGGGATTTTCAACTTCTTGAAGGCCTTCAGAGGCCATTTGAAATACTCCGAGTTCGTTTGCAGCCCCAAATCTATTTTTTACCGATCTGAGGATCCTAAACTGGTGATTGGTATCCCCCTCGAAACTTAGAACGGTGTCCACCATGTGTTCAAGAACTTTTGGACCAGCAATGTGTCCATCCTTAGTGACATGGCCAACTATGAATACCGCTATTCCTTGTGATTTAGCTAAAGACATAAGGTGAGCTGCACAGTCTCTCACTTGAGAAACAGTCCCTGGGGCCGATTGAATCTCAGCGGAATATACAGTTTGGATGGAGTCTACAATAAGAACTTGTGGCTGTCGAATATTGGTTAATTCAATAATATTTTCTAAGGAACTCTCTGCCGCGACTTCGACTAGTGGTGAATGCACACCTAGTCTTTGAGCTCTTAGGGCTGTTTGCTGAACACTTTCTTCGGCTGAAATATAGAGGGTTTTTACTTTGCTTTTGGCTAAACCCCCTGCCATTTGCAGAAGAAGAGTACTTTTTCCGATTCCTGGATCTCCACCAACCAGAGTGAAGGAACCCTTAATTAAGCCTCCGCCGAGAACACGATTAAGTTCTTGATGATGTGTATTGATTCTGAGTTCTTGAGTTTGGGTGATTTTTTGATCGAGAGAAACTGTGGATAACGTGGGGTTGTCTCCATCTATAGCCCATCCTTTTTTCTTACCAGAAGGAGCCGCTTTTTGGACTTCTTCGACAAGAGTGTTCCACTGATGGCAATCTGAACACTTCCCCTCCCATTTAGGTCTGCGAGCGCCACAATTTTGACAGATATAAACGGTTTTAGATTTAGCCATGTTAACCTCTCCAGTTATTCCCCTTTATTTATCAGACCTTTGTCAAAATCCCAAGAGAACTCCCATAAGAATTTCTTTAGGATGCTTTAAGACTAAAGGGGTTGTTGTCCGCCTCGTCAAAAGGGCCTAAATCTTGATTTTTTAAAGATAATTTACTTTTATAAGGGTATACTAAAACTTTAGGGGGATGCTAAGGTTGATAACTTGTGTAATAAGGAAATTACAAAATCACGAGAAGCCAGATCACTTCAAAGGGCTTTCTTTTTTTATTCCACGTTTTTCTGCAGTGCGGTTTTTTTTGGTTTGGTTGAGCTTTTCGTTTTCAGTAATCGGAGGGGCTCAAACCTCTGATATCATCTCCGACGACCTCCAAAAAGCTGTCGAGAGTGGTCATCATGAAAAAGTTATCGAAATGGTAAATGAAGCTCTCAAGTTTTCGGTTTCTAATGATGAAAAACAATATCTACTTAAATTTATTAAGGCGACGACACTCTACGAAAAAGGAGAACTTGAAGCCGCTCTAAGTTTATTTCAAGAACTTAAAGAGAGTCCACATTCTTTGAAACTGTATTGTCATTTTTATGCAGGAAAGATTTTGTATAAAATGGCCCAGTACAAGACGGCTTTGGCGCAATTTATTACCGCTATTGCGTTAGATCCCCCTACAAATATAAAGAATGAATCCCGATTATATATGGGAAAAATTGCCTTAGAACAGAAAAATTATAGGGCTGCTTATATTCATCTTAAATATGTAGAAAGAAGAATGCGAGGAACTTTCGAATACCCTAGTGTAATGTGGGATTTGGTGAAAGTGGAGAAGTCTAGAAATAGAAAGTCTCGAGCTTGTAGATGGGCCCGTAAGCTTTATTGGAAGTATCCTTCATACGATAAAGTGTCGCATTGGGATTTAGATCTTCCAAGAAATACCTTTGAAGGCAAGTCTCTCTACTGTAGTGCAAGATTAAAAGATATAAAAAATAGAATTCGCAGATTGCAATGGGCTGGTCAGTCAGATAGAGCGAGGCTAGAGATTGATCGATATAAATTCGATGCCCCTTATACTAAGGATATTGTGCTTTCTGAGTTTTTAGTCAATGAAGGTTTTGTTTCCGAGGGATTAAACATCTTGGCTGGTTACTATCAAACCAAACAAACAAACTACAATTATTTGATGTTGTTGGCAAAAGCCACCGCTAAGATTTCCCAATACCCAACAGCTATAGGTCTTTACTATAGAGCTTACAGGTTATCGCCTCGATATAGTTCGGGTCGGAAGGCGTTATTTCAGGCTGCATTTTTAAGTTATCAGTCTGGAGACTATGATGGCGCAATGAGAATGTATGATGAGTTCTTACGAAAGTTCCCCGGTTCATCGATGGTCAAAGATGTGAGATGGTATATGGCTTGGACAAGCTACTTAAAGGGGGACTATGAGCAAGCTGTCGTCGAATTAAATTACATAAAGAAATTAAAGAGCAAGCGAAGGTATCGGTGGAGATGGAGAAGTATAGCCATCGAAAAGGTAAATTATTGGTTAGCTATGAGCTATTTAAGAATGAAAGATTATGAAAAAGGCTATGACGTTCTTAAGTCTCTGGCTGATGATCCATTGAAAGGATATTATTACTATGCAGCTCAAATTAGACTAGAAAAGTTTTTGAAAGAAGGAGGCGTTGAACTCATCCAGAGTCAGAGAAACGCTAAAGGAAGGACTGTTGCTCAAATTGATGCCGTTGTTCATTCTGAATCTTTTACTACGGAGGCTGAAGAAGAAGAGGTTAATGCCGATACTGAAGCAGAGGAAAAGGATGATGAAGAAGAAAAAGACGTTGCTGGTGCAGAGACAGAAGAGGATGAATTAAAATCTTTAAAAAATAGAAGACTTAAAAATCATTTTAGTAACGGAAGCTTGTTGTTACAGATTGGTTATAACGAGCTCGCCAAATGGGAATTTTATGAAATAGAGAGAAGAACTAAAAAGAAATCTTTCTTAGAGTCTCTCATGGAGAAGTATCAAAAATTAGGAGCCTACAATAGAATAGCCTATATTAGTCAGATTTATTTTGGTGGGGAAAGAGGACGTCATGGGATTGCTGGAGTGAGGCATCTTTGGGAGAAGGCCTATCCTCAGGCCTACAAGGAGGTTGTTTCCAATTACGCTAAAAAATTTCAAGTTCCCAGTGAATTTATATGGAGTATTATGAGAGCAGAGAGCGTCTACAAAAGTGATATTCTTTCTCCCGTGGGAGCAAGAGGCTTGATGCAATTAATGCCTCATACGGCAAAGCAAGTGTCTTTGCTGTTAGAAGAAACAGACTTTGATAAGAATAATTTGTTCACTCCAGAAGTGAATATTCGATACGGGAGTCGATATTTAAGTCGACTAGGAGAGAAGTTTAATAAAACCTGGCCATTGGTAGCGGCTGGCTACAATGCTGGTCCTCATAGGGTGTATAAATGGGTAAATAGCTTTGGCCATTTGGATACAGATGAGTTTATTGAGCATATTCCCTTTCTGGAAACGCGCAGATACGTAAAGAAGGTGACTAGGTTTTATAGTATATATGGAGAGCTTTACGATCATGCCAAAACCAAGCCGGACTGGTTGGCTCAAAACTTGAATTTACAAAACCTTGATGGTCATACCTTTCGAGAATCTTGGGATTGAAATCTATAATTATGCGCTGCAACCCAAAAGGATTCTGACAAAACCCACCGGAACATTGACATTTTGAATCAAACATCGGACAACCCCTCATGTCAGTTGAAGGAGGTTACCTAAATGGTTAAAAATTTAACGAGGACAGCTGTTCTTTTTTCTTTAGTATTCGCCATGGCATGCACCAAGAAAAAATCTAACGATTATGACTTGGACATGAAAGAAACTCTACGGATCAATCTTACTACGGAGCCTCCTTCATTAGATTGGGCCAAGTCTTCAGATACCACTTCTGCTTTGATTACAGACAATATCATGGAAGGTTTAACCGAGTATGACCTCAGTGATCCAGAGTTAAGCCTAAAACCAGCGTTAGCTACAAAGTGGGAAGCTTCTAATAAGGCTAAAACGTGGACTTTTACTTTAAGAAAAGGAGTAAAATGGTCTGATGGCGTGGAGTTTACTGCTCAGCATGTAATAGATGGATGGGTACGGCTGTTATCTAAAGAAACTGCTTCTAACTATTCCTATTTCTTGTTCGGGGTAAAAAACGCTAAAAAATTTAATGCCGGAGAGATTAAGGACCCTGCTCAGTTGGGAATAAAAGTGAACAACGAGGGTCAACTTGTTGTCGAACTTGAGGACTCAATGAGTTATTTTCCATACCTTCTTACTCACCACAGCACATTCCCTGTTCGCATTGATACTGTGAAGAAATTCGGTGATTTATGGACGGAGCCACAAAATATACAAACATTAGGAGCCTATAAATTAAAGCGCTGGGACCACGATAAGGCGTTAATTTTAGAAAGAAATGACAATTATTACGGGGAAAAAGCAAAAACTAAATATATTTTAGGATATATCGTTCAAGACATTTCAACAGCCGTAAATTTATTTAATACGGACCGACTAGATGCTCAGCGTCCTTTGTTAGCTACAGAGTTGAAGCATTTGAGAAAGAAAAAAGAGTTTAAGGAACAAGGGATTTTGGGAATTTACTACTTTGGTTTCAACACCAAAAAGGCTCCCATGAATAATCCTACGGTTCGTAAAGCTATTGCTCATGCTATCGATAGAAGAGAGATCACCACAATGTTAAATGGTGGAGAAACTCCTATTAAAGGCTGGATTCCAGTGGGAATGTTTGGTCATGAAACTGATGTAGGTTTGGATTTTGACCCTAAATTGGCTGGTGAGCTTTTAGATAAAGCCGGTTATAAAGATAGAGCTAAATTCCCTAAATTAATGATTGGGTTTAATACTAATGAAAATCATCAAAGAATTGCTGAAAATGTTCAGGCCCAGTTGAAAAGAAATTTAGGCATCAATGTTGAGTTGAAAAATGAGGAGTGGAAGGTTTATTTGAAATCTCTTAAAGTAGATCCTCCTCATATCTATCGTATGGGATGGTTAGCCGACTTTCCAGATCCAGATAACTTTTTAAATTTAGTAACCTCATATTCTGAAAATAACTATTCAGGGTGGGGAAACCCAAAATTCGACAAGCTTATTGAAAAAGCTGTTAGTATAACGGATAAAGATGAACGAAGAAAAATTTACAGAGAGGCTCAAAGAATACTTGTTGAGCAAGATGTTCCTGTCGTTCCCATATACTCTATGGTAGATCATATGTTGATTTCAGATCGTGTTAAAAACTATCCTGTCAATAGCATGAGTCGATTCGTCTATAAAGATGTGGAAGTTAAGGATAAATAAAAGGATTAGACATTGTTG
The DNA here is from genome assembly GCA_020435185.1 of Bdellovibrionales bacterium. Lineage (GTDB taxonomy): Bacteria > Bdellovibrionota > Bdellovibrionia > Bdellovibrionales > UBA1609 > JAGRAA01. The sequence continues at coordinate 14,469 of JAGRAA010000368.1, forward strand.
GATAAATCAGTTGTAAAGGCCGCGCTAGGGATTGTCTCTCTCGCGGCTTTGTCGTTCACAGTTTTGCTTTCTTTTTTTAATTATGAAATTCATCCCGTTTTGTGGGTGTTAGACATCGTTATAGTGTTGGGTTCATTTGCTTGGTACGTTGTCACACAAAACCTAGTGTCCTATGTTGCTAAAAGACTAGTGGAAGCAGTGGTTGTCCTTTTTATTATATCCACTTTAACATTTTTGTTAGTTCGATTTATTCCAGGTGGACCTTTCGATGAAGAGAAGGCTCTTCCTCCTGAGGTCATGGCTAATATAGAAGCTAAGTATCACCTCAACGAGCCAATTTTGACTCAGTACTGGTATTATATTTCTGGAATTGCTCAGGGTGATCTCGGGGAATCCTATAAGTATATCGGTCGTAACGTTACAGATATTATTTCAGAGTCTTTACCGAATACCCTTCAATTAGGGATCTATGCACTTATTATTTGCTACCTTATTGGAATTCCTTTGGGAATTATTGCAGCAGCCAGACACAATACTCTCATTGATAACGCCACTATGACATTTGCTATAAGTGGCGTGTCTTTACCTAGTTTTTTGGTAGGGGCTATAGCGGTATATTTTATGAGTA
>JAGRAA010000369.1 GCA_020435185.1 Bdellovibrionales bacterium
ACACTTAAAACAATCATACTTATTATATAAATTAATTTGCTCATTTTTTACTCCCTCTTTTCACAGTGAATACTGTGAGGGCAGTGTATGAAGAGAAGTTTCTGCTGGCAAATTTTGGTTTTGGAATTGATTTCTTTTCAGTTACTTACAGAGTCTTAAGGAATTATGCTTCTTTTATGCTACTTGAAAAAGGCATTCGCAGAATACAATATTTGTGAAAAAAAGTGATAAATTCGAGCTTTTCGTGCCCTTGATATTAAATAATCTATAAACATTATAGATAGTTAAATGATATCAACAAAATTTATAGTGAATGCTTAATAATTAATCAAATTGGTTGCATTCAGAAAGGGGCGGTGCTAGGCGTTAGTCATGCAATGCTGAAGTTTCAACACGTTTAATAGTCCGTCATTGCCAGTGAGAGAGTAATGACGAGAATAATACAAATTAAAATACTTCTGATGACTTTATTTTGGATCAGCTGCACTCCAGTGATGGCGAAACCCCATAGTCCTTCTAATAGATTACATAGGTATGTAGATTTGCATGTGGCCTCTAAGTGGAAGACTTATTGGGAAAATGAAAATGCAAATCCACACCCTATTGATGAAGGTCATCTTCCTTATAAAAAATGCTTTATTCGATCGGCAAAAAAAAACCAGGTCCCGTTGTCTTTATTGGTGGCTGTAGCTAAGGGAGAGAGTGGGTTCAACCCTAAGGCTCGCTCTAAAGCAAATGCAGTAGGAATTATGCAGATTATTTGGCCAGAAACAGCTCGATGGCTAGGAGTAAGCAGTTTAAGTGAATTAGAAAAACCATGTATTAATATTGAAGCTGGTGCAAAGTATTTAAAGTTTCTCATTAAAGACATATTCAATGATAATGTGCATCTCGTGGTGGCGTCGTATAATTATGGACATGGTGGGATTTTAAAACAGCTGAAAAGAAAAAATAGAATCAGTCCAGGTGCCATTGGTTATAGTAGTTATATCTATTATCATCTAGAACAGATTTTGGCCTATGGAGCTTTGGCTCATGGTGGACTCAAAAAATATGTTTTGTTGAACTCTGAAGACGAAATGGAAGCCTTTTTAACGCGGTCTCAATTGGATCAATATATTGAAGACCTAGAGGACTTTATCATAGAAGAAAATGCGAAATCCATGGAGCCATTCTTTTTAAAAGAAGGAAAACCATTCGCTCAGCGAGAGAAAATTATTAACAATGTTGAAGTTGGCGGATACAAATTAAAATTAAAATGGTTGCTCGAGTCAGAATTAGCCATTTAGGCTTAAGCTGCCAGGACGGTTTTTTTATTGGGTTCGAAGTAGTAACCACTTCCGTAGACACTCACAATAGAGTTTGAATGGTGTCCTAGTTTTTTTCTAATGTGAGCAATATGTGTATCTATTCCTTTTGCCTCTATGTTCACTTTGTCTTTTCCCCAGATATGATTCTTTAGATCATTGCGACTTTTAATTTTACCTGAATCTTTCACGAGTGTAAGCAATATTTTGAGCTCTAAAGGGGTTAAATTCAGATCTTTCCAGTTGTCTTTTTCTTTGATCATGCAAATTTGTTTATCTAGATCAAATTTTAAAAAAGAATTTTGTATGACTTGCTCTGAAGAGTGAGCCTTTTCTAGTTGTAAATTGACTCTTGCTTTTAATTCAAGGGGATGAAAGGGTTTCGTAATGTAGTCATCAGCCCCATGTTCTAATCCATGAACTTTATAAGAAACCTGGTCTTTGCTAGTGAGGATTATTTTGGGTACATTCTTGTAATAGTCATCGTCTTCAAGATAACTTAATAAATCAAATCCATCTCCGTCTGGAAGGTTGACATCAATAAGTAAGAGATCAAAATGACTTTGTTCCAGAGTGTTTTTTGCTGAATCTATGCGATCTACAGCAGTGACTCGATGATGGGCTAGGCTGGTCTTTACGAGTTCACTAATTTCAAAGCAGTCGTCTATTAACAAAATATTCATTTGAATCCCCTTTTATATTAAATCTATAATCCAATAAATAAACTTAGTTTATTTATGGTCAATAAAACGGTGGCTTAAATTATTTACTGAAGAAATTTTTGAAAAAACTGTAGGAAAGGCTTTGATGTTAATCAAGTGTAGTAAATTATTGCTTCGAGATGGGACAGTGTTTTTCAATAAAACTTTATGTTTAATTAAATATAGAGAAATCTCGAGAATTACTCCACCCAAAGTTAAATTTATTCATGAAACAATAAGTTTAATCGGGAGGTGAATGATGAACTTATATAGTCATCAAAGTTCGAAAGGTGATTTAAACTTAGCTGGATCAGGGATACTACAAGCTAAAGTTTTGATTGTCGACGATGATATTGATTCTGCATTATTAGTAAGTAGTATCTTCAATAATTTGGGTTGTTACACAGATTATGCTTTGAATTACATTGAAGCAAAATCAAAAATTAATGACAATGATTTGGATATCATAATTTTAGACTGGTGTTTAGATAGTGACATTGAGGCTGATCAGCTGCTTTACAATTGTTTAAAATTTCAAAAAAGATTTGCATCAGGTCTTGAAGAGACTAAGCATCCATTGGTCGTAACTTATTCAAGTTTACCAGCATCGAATATTCATTGGATTCACAATCCTCGATTTGAGTATAAAGGTCATTGGGATAAATCACTGACTCACGAAGAACTAGTTCAAAATGGACTAGATCTTTTAGATTATGCAGGACTTTGAAAGGAGGGGACGATGTTACATAAAGCGTTTTTATTTTTATTCGTGAGCGGAGGAATTCTTGCTGGACTTGGTCTCTATTGGGTTTTGCCTTTTTTAGTCCCTGTACTTGTGGTTTTATCGACCATTCTAGCTGTTCCAGTTGTTGTGTACCTAATGATTCAAGGGATAGAAGGAGCTGATGTATCAAAAACTGAGAGATCATTAGTAAGAGAAAAACTTCGTGAAGCATTAGATGAAGTTGAGATGGTTCCAGAGTTAACTCCATCTACCTTTATTCAAGGACAGTTGGCAGAGGAGCAAATGGCTCGAATAAAAGCCTCTGATGAGTACGATTTGTTAGAAAAGATGCCTGTGCAAGGACACTATAAGAGTCAATTTAGTCATCGGGGAGATTTTTGGCAGTATTCTTTTTCTTATAACTCAATACACGCTCAATTTAAGGCAGAAGGAGAAGGGGATTCACCTCATCAGGCTTTTGCCATGGCGAAGTATAAACTAGAGCAACAGATTAGACATTGGCATCAAGTTAGATTTAAAGAAGGAGAAGAGAAATTTGTAGGAGAGCTAAAGCCCCATCATGAACATCCAAAGGCATTAATTATCGATGATGATATCGAAATGGGTATGGCCATGTCAGAAACCTTAAAGCGAATAGGTTTTGATACAGAGGTGATTTCTACTGCAAATATGGCTCATCGACGAATAGGATTTGGAGATGCTGATGTGGTTTTTTTAGATTGGATGTTGGCGGATGATTTAACTGGTGATCATGTGATTAGACGCGCAAATCGGCTGATTAATTATTTTCCCGATTTACAAAGTAAGTTCCATGATAATCCAGTTAAAGTAGTTACGTTTTCGACTCTTGAACAGAACGAGATAACTATGCCACCAAGTCAGTATATTCAATATCATGATCATTGGCATAAATCTATTTCGCATGGAGAGTTCGAAAAGCGGGCACACGATTTAATTGAAAACTGCGCGTAAAGGAGGAAAGTCATGGAAAAATGGCAAAATGAGATAGAAGGGATTCCCGATGAGGTAGTCTCTCTTATCCCAGGATACTTACATCGAAGAGCAAAAGAAGTCGACGACCTGAAGCAATACTTGAGTGCTTCTAATTATTCGGCGATGAAGCAAATTGGTCATAAGCTCAAAGGAAACGGAAATGCCTATGGATTCAGGGTGATTAGTCACCTAGGACATCAGATAGAGATTGCCGCAGTCGATGAAGACGATCAAAAATTGAAAGGATTCGTTGATGATTTAGAAAAAGAACTTGCTCGATTAACAAGTTAAAACAATAAAAACGCGAGGGTCATTTGAAAATTTTAATTATAGAAGATATGTTAGAGCATTTTGAAATACTTAAACGACACATACTGGCTTCTGAAGTTTTATCTGACCCCGTGTTGTTTCACGCCCCTAGTTTAAGAGATGGGGTTAACGTTATCAAAAACGAGAAAATCAATTTAATTTTTCTTGATTTGTCATTACCAGATTCAAATAGCTTAGATAGTTTGATTGAAATTAAAAATATAGACGATGAAATCCCAGTAATTGTAGTTACCAGTCATGGGATTGAAGATTTAGGTACCCAGGCTCTTAGAAAAGGGGCTATTGACTTTGTTTGCAAAGAAGACATTGATGCCAAACACATAAGAGTAGTTATCAAATACGCCCTTGAAAGGCAGCAAATTAGAGATGATTTAGTGAAAGCGAAATTGCTTGCAGAAAAAGCTGCTTCAGTAAGAACGGCATTTCTTGCGAATATGAGTCATGAAATAAGAACACCATTAAACTTAATCATTGGTACAGCGGATCTGTTAAAAGAAACTCAGTTGACTCCTCAACAAAGAAAGCTTGTTCATACCTTCTCTAAGGCTGGAGATCACTTGTTAATGTTAATAGATAATATTTTAGATGTAAGTCGAATTGAGGCGAAAGGATTAAATTGCATAGAAGAGAGCTTTGATCTTAATGAAGTTGGCTTTGAAGTTAGTGAGCTTATGGGAGTCTTATGTCGCCAAAAGAAGATTGATTTTGATTATTTAATTAGTAATCACGGATCTACCCACTTGATCGGTGACAAAACTAGAATTAAACAAATCATGCTTAATTTATTAAATAATGCTGTTAAGTTTACAGAAAAAGGAAGTATAAAACTAGAGTTGGTTTCCCAGCCTTTAGAAAATCAAAAAATAGCTGTGGAAATTACCATTAC
>JAGRAA010000370.1 GCA_020435185.1 Bdellovibrionales bacterium
CGCCATTCTTGATTTTTCTTCATTTCTGATAATACCGCTAGAGAACTTCTTAAATGATATTCAAACGGAATACCATCAAATTTACTGATCCGTAGAGAAAAAAGCTCCCAAGAGTTGTTTGATTTCATTTACAAAAAGGTGATCTCCTTCAATAAGGAGCATCTAATACATTAAAAAAGGGACCTCTAATCGAGATCCCTTTTTATCGAATTATTGAATAATCTGGAAGGGCTAAAAAATTAGTGCATCTTCAGTCTATCGTTAAAAGTACCAGTGAGCTTGACCTCGCCATTTTCAATACGGAAAATTTCATAGCTCAGACCTGACCCTTGGGGAACAGTAAAGCTCTTTAGTAACCTGTCACCTTCGTACAATTTCACTCTAATATCTGAATTACCAAGAGCCTGTTTATTGTTTCGTGCATCGTAGTTATTCACATAATAAATATATGTGCCTTGCTTCATGTCATTGATCGTAATAGTTTCTGGACCAATCCAATCTGTATCATCACGGTCTAGGTATGCACCATGATAGGCTCTTTGCTTGTTTTGAAAACTAAGTGGCTCAGAAACTCCAGGGATTTGCAAGTATGAATCGACGTCTCTAACTGCATTTGCTTTCTGACTTGTCCAACTAAGAGTTACTCGATACACCCCGTCCTCAAGAGGTTCAGATAGAGAAAGGTTTTCTCTAGACTCTTGACCTCTATTCACTCGAACTGCCTGATTTTGTACATTAATATAGCCATCTCGACGTATATCAACATAGTACGTCCCAGGTAATAAGTAAGGTGACTCATATTGCCCTTGGGAATTCGTGGTTGTTTCATAAAAATAATCTGTACTTTCTCTTCTTTTCTTAAAGCCAACAAATGCGTTGCTTACAGGAGATCCAGATACAGAATTCCGTGCAATTCCTGTTACTCGCCCGCCATCATCATAGTTACGCACAATAGGGTTTACATCTTCAGGAATTAAATCTCCTTCTCTGGAAGGGTCTATGTCTGTGGGCTCTACACCTGCTGGTAAATCTCTCAATCGAGCATTAACTGTGTCTACAACATCATTATACTGAGATAAAAATAGATCTCTGATACCAGACAAAGTACCCACAGCCTGACCAGCTAATAGGGCTATGTTTTTATAATTTTCTCTATGCTCGTCTTTAATCACAAGCTCCGAATTGGAAACGACTTGGTCAATGTTTTTCTTTGAGGTTTGGCGTTCAAGTTTGGCAACAATGGTAAGTGCATCTTGAATCAGTCGATCTAACTCTTTCATATCTGCTTTTAGACTGGCTCCATCTCTATATGTTCCAAGGTTTACTCTAACCTTGCGAGTTTGCTTCCTCACAGCTAGAGCCTTATCGTCTAAATCAGCAACCAACTTGCTTGTTTCAACTAGTAAATCGTCGCTGGTATGGTTCTGACTAACAAGAGTATTGTAGTCTTTGACTTGCTTATTGTATTTTTCGACAAGTTCATTGTATTTGGCGTTAGATACGCCATCATTTTTTTCATCTTTTGTACATCCAGCTACTACGATCAGTGATAGCACCAATGCTGCTGGAGCAAATACGTTCCTTAACTTCATTGTTTTCCTCCAAATTATTCAATTCGATTTATACAATTCATCAGCAAGGTTTATTCCAGAAACGGATCTCTTAGTCCATATCGTAAACACCTAATATTACACTGATTTCTGAGGGGGGGGTAATATACTTAAATGTGGGATGTAAGTCTTACATTAATTGAACAAAAGATGTCGTTTTCGACTCCCATCCCCCCCCCTGGAGTCGGGAACCCAAAACACGTTAAAGGAGTCCCATCGATTTAGCTTTTGGGACCCCCGTGTATAAAGTCTCTAGAAGTCTATAGAAGGCTCAGTATGGGATTCAAATTCAGAACATGACATTGTGGATTCTTTACCAGTAATGCGTCTCTAGGAGGAGATACGGAGCTTTAAGAACAGAAGAAATAATTACAAGTTTTAGATCTAAAAGTCTCCCCATTAATTTACAGAATGCAGTGATGGGTCCCATAGGAGCCTCCGTAACTGCTAGAGGTCCTACTATGGGATTATGTGGGTGTGGAGGCTGTAAAGATCCTAGAGTTGTATGACGGTCCTCTTATCCTGTAACGATCCCTGATCCACAAAAGGTCCTCTATGCAGCCATCTCAGCTAATATTTCAGTTCTAAGACGGTAGCTTTGTGTCCGCCAATCTTTATTTTTTTTCATTTCTGATAGGATCTTTCAGGATAAGAGGACCTTCATACATCTCTATAGCAATAGTGAGAGCACAAACTACCTACCCCCACATATCAGCTCTGCAATCTTTCACCAATTGAACGAAGGGCGGCATGATTCTTCTAAGTGGAGTTCGTCAAACAGCTCACTTGCAAGCCTATTAAATTCTTGCCAAGGTCCTGAGTAGCTCTCTGTAAACGAAACCAACCTTGAGATAACACCTGGATAGTTGTGGCGAAGCTCAATTTGCATTTCATTACCAGCTTTTATGTACCTTGGAAAAATAAAATTAAGAAGATCGAATTGCATATCTTGACCTGGATATTCAAAGTAGGACTTCAACACTTCTCTTTCTGCTATACAGGAACTAGAGTCCATAAACTCCCCAAGTTTAACAGAACCACTCATTCCATTCTCCCAGTACAAAATACTAAAACCATGGCTTTTAAGAGTCGAATTTAAGAAGTTGGTATTCACATCGTCACCCAGCAGCTTCAAGATCAGTCGTCTCGTTTTTGTTGATGTGGAGTGAGCTTCTCTAAAACCTACATTTACATTGATTTCGTCTTGGTATTTTCCCCATGTATATAGCTCTTCGTGAAGCTGAATAAGAACCTTCCCTGCATTGTCGAAATGTTTCACTATATCAGAGTCATACCAAAGCTGGTTATCACGCCTGACAACAGCCTGTAGCTCTTTACATTTGGTTTTGTCAATATTTGTTACAAATCCAGAGTCAGCCACATCCATTAAGCCATACTCGTCTGCTACACCGTCTTCTTCTAGCCAGCCCAAACTGTGATGAATATCCACAATTTTTTCAAAAGCACCTGGCAAAGCAGTAAACGGTGTCAGCACCTCCATGTATGCATCATTCAGAGATAGCTTATTAAGCTCATCTAGGAACACCTTTTTACTTGCAATTTTTTCAGCCATATATTGTTCAAGCGGCTTTGCTGATTCGATAGACCTCCGCCCCTCATCGGTTATTTTCCAAATTACCCCTCTTGAATGTGGGCAGGGTTGTCCAATTTGGCATGAACTTCCTTGAGGTTGGCAAGGACCTTTTCCAGTGCATTCATTTTGTAATGGGAGTTCGACTTTATAAACTGCCTTTTCAATAGGAATACTAAAGCACACTATTGCATCACCACCGTGACCTTCTTGACCAAGCATCCTCACCTGCCAAGCCTTTAACGATCCAGAGTCATTTTTTTTATTATCTCCGTTACCAGGTAAAGACCCACCATCTTTACATCCACTAACAATTAAACCGAAAGTTATGGCTAGTAATAATTTGTACCTCATGTTGACTCCTTGCTTAATGCGAAAAAAGACAAGCTCAAGTTATAGACTTGACTTGGTCTAGAGCATTGCTCTCGTTCCAGATAAGAACAAAGTTCTCTCCTAAATGCTGTTAATCTTCTTTTTACTTCTGGAATATCTTCTGGATTGATAGCCATACAAATAGATGTTTGGTCTCTCTTTTCAATGGGGTCGCCCCATAGTGAATGGATAGCCTTATTAAGAAGCTCCTCTTGCATTTTCTTAAAAGCTATTTCTGTGAAGTCATTTTTTAATGTGGTGTTGCCTTCACTGGTTAATTTATATGCTCCTTTTACTTTCATCAATAATTCAAGTTTACACAATCTTTCAATTGCTGCCTTTGTTTGGTTTACGGATATTCCTAATTTGTTTGCTATCCAACCAGGCTCACTTACAAAGCCTTCAACCTTAGTAAGTTCTAACAAAGCGTAATGATACCAGTCTGAAATAATTTTAAATTGTTCTAATGCCAAATTGTTCAAACAAAATTGAGTCTGTTTATTATTTTCCGTTTCTCCGGTAGAAGTTAGCTTTAGAACCTCGCACTGGCTCAATCCTAAATTGAGGGTTAGTTTTTCAAAAATGCTTGGGGTTATTCGTCGTTTGCCATTCAGCAACTTGCTCAAAAAAGAAGGAGAAACATCTAATGACTTTGCAAAACTTCTGAGAGAATAAGAGGGGTTTTTCTGACATCGTAGTACTAGCTCCTCATTCAAATATTCTTTCAAGTCGTTACTTCTGCTTTCCATGAGATAAGGATCGTAATTATTTTTAATGAGTTCAAGCAGTTTGGACACAAAGTGTATCCAAAATCAGGACACAGGACTAAGGCCTAGTTCCCAGGAGGGGAATCTGCAATTCTTTTTGGGCAAGGGGAGGGATCCGTTCAGAGCTGCTATGTAGGAGTAGATAGTTTATGCTCACACTTGGCTCTAGAGTTGTATGACCCGTCTCTTATTCTGTAACGACCCCGGCTCCACAAAATGTCCTCTATGCAGTCATCTCAGCTAATATTTCAGTTCTAAGACGGTAGTTTTGTGTCCGCCATTTATCAAATCGATTTGATAATTTAAATTTGGATTTATTTTTTCACGTTTTTTCTATTTGATGACTTTGGTAAACCGGCAAGTTCACTTAGGTTCTTAGGATAGGTCTCGCTATATAGAGTAAAATGATTAGTTTCGTCCTTAAGCAGCTCTACAAGTTTAGGGTGCAAGAATAACTTCTCTCTTCCAACAGTAAGTTCTTTTAATACTCCTATTTGGGTAAGTTCTTTCAAATATTTCGAAGCAGCCTGTCTTTTAGCAATCTTTTTTTCTCGTAAATCTTGAATTCGACAATAAGGAAGCTCAAATATTAAACTTAGCAATTCATAAGAATAAAATTTTCGTGCCTTCGTTGATTTTATGTATTCCTTAGTATGGTCCATGAGTTTTCTTATGGCCTCAATTTTGTTTCTAGTCCAATACGAGGTATCTTCCACAGCTGATAAAATAAAAATTATCCAATTTTCCCAATTATTGTCTTTGGTTACCCCTAAGAGTAATTGATAGTAGCTTTCTTTTTCTTGAATGAGATAACGACTCAGGTAAAGTATAGGCAAAGAAAGTAGATTTTCCTGAACTAAAAATAAATTGTTAACGATACGACCAGTGCGACCATTCCCATCGGTAAATGGATGAATCGCTTCAAATTGATAGTGGCAGACTGCCATTCGGATGAGTGGATCTATGCCTGTTTTATTATGTAAAAATTTTTCCCAATTTTCTAATAAGTCTCGTAATAATTTTTCTCCGCTTGGTGGGGTATAAATAACTTTCTCTGTTTTACTATTTTTAAGTTGGGTTCCGGGAACTTTTCGCACTTTCATCTCAACACCTTTTATGACACTACATACTTCTTCAATTGTACGAGTATTCAGTGGGTGGTCTTTAAGTTCCATGAAACCTTTTAGAAGGGCTCGACTGTATCTGAGAGTTTCTTTAGTTGTGGGATCGGCTTGCTCCTCTCTGTGTTCAAATTCGAAGAGTTTATCTGTAGTAGTGACTATATTTTCTATTTCTGAACTGGCACGCGCTTCAAGCTTAGGCAAAATACCGATAAGCATACTCTGGTTTGGAATGAGTTCTGCAGCTTGTTTCAGCTCTGCTAAGGCTGCACGTGCGGAAATACATTTTTTTAATATACTTTTAGTTTCTAAGTCGAATTCAGGAGGTAGAGTAGGAAGTTCTTGAAAGGGCTGTTCGGCTGTCCAAGACCTATTATGGGTTATGTCGATGTTTTTTGACTTTGACATCATTTATAGATGTTATGTCGCTTTCATCGACACGTCAATAAAACATGTTGATATTTTGCTATTTTATCGACATATATATAAAACATAATTAATAACAATAAGTTATGAATAATATGGAGGTAGTTTGAAAACAAGCTAATAGAAAGTTCCCAAATTCGCAGGGTCAAACTGAATTTACCCTGACTGCCCACTTAACTTATTGAAATCACACAACTGCTGACCAATCCGCCATTTACGCTAACAATATCATTCCTTCTTCTGAAGCTTATCTAGAGCCGTGCCTATGTATACAGCCTTTAAGCCTTTTGCCAAAACTGCATTTGCCTGATCATTTTCATTTTCAATAATGATGGCTAAATATTTTTTATCTTCGGAGTCATCATTAAATCGTTTAAGCATACTTTGCCTCACCAGCTTTTTTAACGACAAAGATGCTTTCATTAACTCCGCTTCCATCTCTCTTTCTACAAGTTTATATTTGACCCCATTTTTGCTAAGATCTTCGCTAGAAATTCCGGCTTCAAAATACGTGAGTCTTTTGTTTTCTATCCAATCCGCCATCACGCCTTTGTACGTTCCATACTCAGTCTTAAATTCTAACCAAACTTGTCCATTTAAATTACAAGCCACTACCTGCTGATGATCAATTTCATACAGACTTTTAGAAATTTCTTTAACATTTATAATCTGTTCATCAAATCTAAATTCTTCTGTATCCCTGACTATTCCAAAGATTCTTGAGACGTACTCTCCGGCAAAATTATTCAAAGAAGTAGAATTCGAAGCTCCACACAAAGGATGAGTATACTCAACACATCCCGAAGTACCGATTAATAATGCCATTAAAATATATCTTTTAACAAATGTCATGGTGTCTCCTCGCTTGTAACTTAAATTCTAAAGCTCTCCTTAAAATGAGACAACTTGATGTACACAAGGCTCTCAATTATCTAGAAGAATACAGACAAAGGACTAACATATCTTTTTGAGACATTTTTAGTAGAAGCGAGCAAAAACAGAGGTCTGAATAAATGTTTTCTCGAGTTAAAATGAGACTTTAGCTCAATAGATTAGCTATTCTTCCGATGAGTGTTAAACTACTCAAGA
>JAGRAA010000371.1 GCA_020435185.1 Bdellovibrionales bacterium
GCCATTATGCTGGCCTCATTTCCTGAATTTTTAAACATAGTGGGAGATCTTGTTGATGGATTATCGTCTAGAATCGGAGAGCTAAACGAATTTAAGTATGTATTGGCACAGATGGGAGATCAATTAGATAAGCTGACATGGTCGTGGACCTCAGTAAAACAGATGACTATTGTGGTGATTTCATTTTTGGCCTTTTTTATCTTGTATATTTCAGTATACATATCAGAGGCCATATATTTTTACTCGTGGACCCTTCTCTATATCTTTTCGCCACTTTGTTTTGCCCTTTACGTCCTACCACAGACTCAAAATGCGGCCATTGGAGTTTACAGATCCATTATTAAAGTCTCCTCATGGAAATTAATTTGGTCAGTTTTGGCCACATTACTATGGAGTGCTGCTTTAACTGATCTAGAAAAACTAGGTGATAGTGCCAATTTTTTAACCATCATTTTGTTTAACCTTATGCTTGCAGGTTCCTTGTTGTTTACCCCATTGATTGCCAATCTCCTATTTAGTGGAAACTTTGCACAAGCGGCAACCAAGGCCGGAAGCTTTGCCGTAGGTTCTGCAATGATGGGTGCAGGGAAACTTGTAGGTGCCGCCGGAATGAAAAATGCAGGTCAGCTAGCAAAGCATTTACCACAAAAAGGTTTTGATTCGGCCAGAAATTACATGAACGCCAGAAAAGACCAAAGGGCCCTCCAAAAAAATCCAGATTTAAAGAAATCACCGGAAAAGCTACCAAGTCATATCGCAGAGATGAACAAACAAAATAAGGCCTATGAGAAATTAGATAAGGCCGCCATCAAAAATAGACCTTATCTAAAACATATGTCCGAAAGATTGCCAAGCTCTATTAAGCGACTGGAAGCTGACGAGAAAAATGAAAGACTCCATCAAAGACGCGACCGTCTTGAAAAAGCAAAAATTAAAAGGAGAACTGAACAATGAAATTTTCCGATGCATGGGCCGAAGTCATTCGCCAAAACCAACATTTAAAAATAGCACTTTTAGGAAGTGTTATAACAAGCATAGTATTATCTTTTTGTACAATTCACTTTAGTACCAAAGGCCCTCTTATTTTTGAAAGGTCTTGCTACACCAAACAGTCAAACGCAAGTAATTCCAAGCAAACGGCCTTAGAATATGAAATGTTCTTAGATAAGGCATTAAAGCAAAGGTTTAATACCAATGAAAAAGTCATCGAAGGCTTTTTGTCCGTTGAAGAAAAGAAAAATAAAGTCAAAGAACAAAGTGCATTGGCACAAAATGGTCTTTCGCAATTTATTTTGCTTCGAAAGATTGAATTTAAAGATGGGTATTTCAACGTCGATGCTGACAGGCTTTACTCTGTAAATAATGTGAGATCCGCTTTATCCATTAAATTAAAAGTCACAGTGGAATCCAAAGATCGAACAGAAACTAATCCTTACGGACTTATTTTAACTAAAACGGAAGAAATTAAACCCGTAGAAAAAGATGGGGGTAAGAATGAAAATTAATAAATTCATTTTTATGGCATTTTCTCTTCTTCTCTGTTCCAAATCGGCTTTTGCCAAGGCCCGCTATATCACTTGCCCCGAAAAATACCCAGCGACAATTAGGGTTCCCTTGGGGGACGCGATGATTATGGAATTTCCAGAAAAGCCTAAGCACTCACTTCCAGGAAAAAACGCCTTTGACTTTCAGTATATCGGAAAAGACATCGGTATTAAATCCTTGAGAGAGAATTCTAAGGCCAATTTATTTGTCTATCTTGGGAAAAAACGCTGTGCCTTTAAGCTAATTTCAGTCAGTGGCAGGGCTGACGATATCGTGGTTATTAAATACCCCAAAGAAAAATTTGTTGAGGTCAAATATGTTAAATGAGCAAGCACAGGTGAAAGTAGAAAAAGACAATGGAGATCAAAAAAGATGGGCCAAAGGTCTTTTTTACAGAAAAGAGGGAAACAAGCTTAAAATCAAGTCAGAAGTGACTAAGAAAGTTTTCTTTGGGCTTTGCGGGATTGTGGTCATAGCTTTTTCTTTTAAAGAATCCCCTTATCAGGATTCACCCAAAGATTCATCTATTGAAGTTCCGGTGAGAATATCAACCCATTCAGAAAAAATAACTTTAGAAAACTACTCTGATATTAAAGATAAACCCAAAGAAAAACATACTAAAAAATCATATAAAATTGAGCCACTAAAAATTGTATCAAGGGAAAAAGAATCACTTATTCCACTAGGGTCATCAGGAACAGCTTTACTACTAACAGGGGCCACAAATGGCCCTGTTAAGGCCAAGCTATTAGAAGACATTGAACTTAACGGTGAAATTTTCATCAAAGAAGGGTCAATTTTATGGGGGCGCGGGGCCTCTACTGAAGAAAGACTACTGGTGACTTTTTCAAAATTTGTAGATGCGGACGGAAAATCCCATGAAATTAAGGCCAATGCCTATGATTTAAGTGATCAAATTTTAGGTCTAAAGGGTTCCGTTATTGGGAGAACTTCAAAAAAGATTTTGGCTGGTGCAGGTCTTGGTGTTGCCGGTGCCTTACAAACAATGCAGCAGCCTCAAAACCTAGGTGGCGTTGCCGTAGTTAAGCCTAGTCTCAAAAATGCATTATTAAATGGAGCTTCCACCGCCACCCTTGGGATCGCAGAGCAGGAATTAGAAGAATTAAAAAATAAGCAAACAATTATTGAAGTCAAAAAAGGCACCAAAATTGTAATCGTATTTGGAGAAATATAAATGAGTAAAGCTATAAGTAAATCATCATTAGATAATATTGATTTTGAAAAGCTTTTTCGAAATCTAAAACTCATAATCGTTCAACCCCTAATTGAAGTTCTCCAAGGGATTAAGGCTAAACATATTCCCTTAGAGAGTTGTT
>JAGRAA010000372.1 GCA_020435185.1 Bdellovibrionales bacterium
AGATTCTTTAGATGTTGAAAAGGATTGGCAAAATACATTGGATGCATTTAAAGACGTAGAAAGAATTTTTATAGTGGCTTGTGGAACCAGCTACTATGCAGGAATGGTTTGCGAGTATATGATCGAACAGATTGCAGGGATTCCTGTTGAAGTGGATGTGGCTAGTGAGTTTCGGTATAGAAAACCAGTCATTCCAGAAAAATCAATGGTTATAGTAATTTCTCAAAGTGGAGAAACCGCAGATACCTTGGCAGCACTTCGTTTGGTAAAAGATCAAAAGGCAAAGGTGTTAAGTATTTGCAATGTAAAAAACTCGTCTATTGACAGAGAAGCGAGTGGCCATCTTTATATGAATGCCGGTGTCGAGATTGGCGTAGCCAGCACAAAAGCATTTGTTAGCACTTTGGCTTTATCGAATCTCCTAGCACTATCTTTAGCCAAAGCTGAGGACAGAATCTCTAAAGATGAAGAAAGCCAAATGATTGAAAATCTTTTGGCTTGTCCTAGTTTGATGGAGAAAGTTTTAGCTTATGATAAGTATTTTGATCAAGCCGCAGAAACTTTGAAAGATCAAAAAGGGTTTTTATACATGGGTAGGGGAGTAAATTATCCCATTGCTTTAGAGGGTGCTCTTAAATTAAAAGAATTAGCTTATATGCACGCAGAGGGATATGCCGCTGGAGAGATGAAGCATGGCCCATTGGCGTTAATTGACGAAAAAATGGCTATTGTTATGTTGGTTCCTAAAGATGAGCTTTATGAGAAGACGATTTCAAATTTAGAGGAAGCAAAAGCAAGAGGTGGAAAAATTATTTCTATAGGAAGTGGAGATGATAAAAAGTTAGAGAAGTTAAGTCATAGTTATTTGTCTCTTCCTCATTCGCATTGGATGATTAATCCTATTCTAGAAGTTATTCCCTTGCAGTTATTATCTTATCATGTGGCAGACTCTTTGGGCCACAATGTCGATCAACCTCGAAATTTAGCTAAATCGGTCACTGTCGAATAGATTTTTTTTCAAAAAAAAAGAAGGACATTTGTCCTTCTTTTAAATCGGAGTGTAGAAACTATGAACATGTAATCCGAAAAAATAAATTCAGCGGGTTACAAGGCTAATATAGATGCAAATTCTAAAAAATTAAAGTTTAAGAATTGACGGAAAATAAGGGAAGTTGTTCAAGCAGAGCTTGTTGAGCTAAATGAATTTGATGCTCGCGTTTTTTCTCTCTGTTTCTACGACCTTTAAACCCTTCTGGTACAGGCATGTGGCTGAAATTCATATTTGTGGGCTGAAAGTTATCTTTTGGTTCAGTGATCGCATTATGAAGCGATCCTAAGGCCGTCGATCGATGAGGGAGAACGACATCTTGATGGGACAATTTCTGGTGTAAAATCAGGGCGACTAAAAGACCAACCGAGGTAGACTCAAAATAACCTTCTACTCCTGTAATTTGTCCGGCAAAAAAGAGTTGAGGGTCTTTTTTACTGGAGAGGTCCAAGTTCAGCATTTTTGGGGAGTGAATATAAAGGTTTCGGTGAATACTTCCCAATTTTAAAAACTCTGCATTTTCTAAACCAGGAATCATTCTAAATACTCGAGTTTGCTCGGAGTAAGCCATTTTCGTTTGAAATCCTACCATGCTGTAAGCTGAGCCTTCTTTATTTTCTTTTCTCAATTGGACCACGGCATGTTTTCGCCATTCAGGACCTTGCTGCTGTAGCCCTTTAGGGGACATCGGACCAAAGCGCGGGGTTTCTGGCCCTCTTTCAATCATGGTTTCTATAGGCATACAGCCATCAAAATAAGGAATATCCTTTTCAAAATCTTTAGCTTCGACTTTACGTGCGTTACTTATTTCTTGAATCAGTCGATCATATTGTTCTTGATTGAGAGGGCAGTTGAGGTAGTCTTTGGTACCACGGTCAAATCGATCTCCGAACCAACAGGCGTCTAAATCGATACTATCAGCGTCTATAATAGGGGCGATAGCATCGTAAAAGTATAAAAATTGAGAATCGAAGTGTTCTGCAAGGCTCTTTGCAAGAGCATCTGATGTGAGTGGACCTGTGGCAATAACCGCTGGCCGAGGGAGATCATCTAAAGAATCCACAGGTTTATCAACGATGGTGATATTCGGATGTTGTAAAAGGATTTGGGTTATAGATTGGCTGAATTTTATTCTATCCACGCCAAGGGCTGTGCCCGCAGGTACGGAGTTTTCTTTGGCGGATTTCA
>JAGRAA010000373.1 GCA_020435185.1 Bdellovibrionales bacterium
TAGTAATAACGATAGGATAGAACGAAATTGCCTGAACTCCCCGAAGTAGAGACCGTCGTTAAAGGTCTACAAAAACAATTAGTGAACCAAAGAATAAAACGTGTTGAGGTGATCACTCCCCAACTGCGATTCCCTGTTCCGCCGTCCCTTAAACGAATATTTACCGCTAGCCACATTCACGATATCACAAGACGGGCAAAGTATATCTTAATTCATACCGATAAAGGCATTCTCCTCAATCATCTCGGCATGACTGGAACTTGGAGAGAAGATGTTTCAGAAAAAAAACACGATCACTTTAAACTTTACCTAGAGTCCGGAAAATGTCTGGTCTACAATGATCCTCGCCGCTTCGGCTACATCGACTACTTCGATCCGAAGCAATCCTGTCACTGGCTAGAACATCTCGGCCCCGAGCCTTTAGATAAAAAGAGCTTCAATAAAGACTACCTTCTCTCTCGCTTAAAAACCTCTCGGTCCCCTATTAAAACCTTCATTATGAATCAAAAAAATGTGGTCGGAGTGGGAAACATCTATGCCTCCGAGGCCCTCTTTATGGCCAATATAAATCCCCTTCGACCTTCTGATAAAATTAAAAAACAAGAGGCTGAAGCTCTCATAGACTCTATTCAAAAGGTCTTGCGGAGAGCCATTAAAAAAGGTGGCTCCACCATACGAGATTTTAAATCCGCTGGAGGATCTCAAGGCTATTTTCAAATGGAATTTAAAGTGTATGGACGAGAAGGCCTGCCCTGCTCCTTCTGTGGTCGCCCGATTAAACAATTAAAAATTGGCCAGAGATCAAGCTTTTATTGCTCGAAATGCCAAAAATAAGATTCTCCTTCTCAAAAAATCATTATTTTGGTCTAATGCTAGTATTAAGTTCTTAGAATTAACAGGCATTACGGAGAAGCTCATGAGACTCATCAGGCTATTATTATTGGTATCCACTCTTTTCTCACTTTCTTGTGCGAGCTATTTCAAACGCAAAGATTGTGAAAAAACCAACTGGTTCGAACATGGCAACAAAGTCGCTATGCAAGGAAAGCGACCTGACTCGGACACCTTTGTCAACGAGTGTAAACAGGTTGAAGCCAACATCAATTGGGCCGATCTTGACTTGGGCTTTAAAGCCGGGATGGAAACCTATTGCAAGCCAAAAACCGTTTTTGATACCGGTCGAAAAGGTGAAAAGTTTAATGACGGCTTGTGCGACACAGGAAAACTTAAAATGTTACAAGAGCAGCATAAAAAAGGGGTTCGTATTTTTTGCAAGTCCTCCAATGGAAGTCGATTTGGCGCTACTGGCAAAGTCTACAACAACATCTGCCCTGAAGACATGGAAGAAGCCTTCTTAGTAGAATATCGAAAAGGCAGAATAAGATATCTAAACCTAGAGATTCAACAAAACAGAAGGCAAATTCGAAACCTCGATAGAGACATCAGTGAAAAAGAAAGAGAACTACAAAATTTAAGAAATCGATTGGCCTATCTACCCGTTATTCAAGCTGTCACTAATCGCCCCAGTGCAAATCAAGCTCTTGAAGAAGAAGAACGAAGAAAACGACAAAGACAAGTCGATGATTTAAACTATGACATTAGAAGTAAAAGTCGAGAAATTGACAATTTAAGAGATCAACAAAATCAATTGCGAGATCAAATTGACTCTTATGAAA
>JAGRAA010000374.1 GCA_020435185.1 Bdellovibrionales bacterium
TCTCATAATAAGCAGGTAAAACTTTAACACCATCGAACTGTTTGTAGTAATCCTCCTCTCCCTCTTGCGAAGGCTCAAAAGGTGTTAGCCTTTTTACCGAATGCGTAAGCAAATCGTATGTCTTATTGAATTTCTCCTGAGATACATCATCATATTTTGGATAAACCTGGTCAATATACGCCTGTAAATCAATCTCTTGAATTATTCCTTCATGCTCATTTTCTATTTCTGCCAGTACGCCTAACGTTCTTTCAATCATATCATGATCATAGATATACTTATCTTTTTCATTGCGTTCTTTGAACACGGCACAAAGGCAAGCTGCCTTAGAATTCTTTCGGTTTACTCGACCAAACCGCTGAATAAGTGCATCCAAAGGTGCAGGTTCGGTGTAAATAACATCATAATCAATATCTAAACTAACCTCAATTGCCTGTGTGCCAATCAATAATTTTGGCGGTTTATTTTGTAATTCCTTTTCGACACGGGTTCTATCTTTTGCTGCAAATCGCCCGTGTATCAATAAAGCCTCATGATCATCTTTTAACTGTTCAAATACTGCTCGTGCCTGATCAACCGTATTACAAACAACGAGTACTTTTTTATCAGCTTCTAACGCTTGTTTAATCAAGCTCAGATTTTCGGCTAATCGCCCAGATTTCAACTGCAACCGATGCCTTTTAAAAGCAAAATATAGTGCAGGTTCTGCTTGTACTACCTCGAAATTGCCGATTGCTTCGCCAATCCTGCTTTTCAAAAAGGTAGGCAATGTAGCTGTCATAATAAAAATCTTAGCTTGTAGGTGTTTGGTCAAATATTCTAGGAAAACAATAATTTGAGCTGTAACTTCTGGTTCATAAGCATGAATTTCATCAAAAATAAAATGACCGCCGACCCATTCAAAAATACCTTTTTCAAAGCCTTTTAAGCCAAACAAATGCTTTAGCAATTGAAAAGGTGTAAGTATTTTTAATGGTGTTTGCAAATTTTTGAAACTTTGCTTTAAATCTTTAATTTGAACTTTAAGTTGACGAAGATTTCCTGCTTCTTCAAAAAAGCTTTCGTATAAATAAGCACTGAGTTTCCCATGCAACATGCCAACCATGTCTTTTCCTAGTCCTTTCTCGTCGTCGCGGATTCGCTCGAACATAGCATTGATAGAAGCTGTAAAAGGAAGCACATAAAAAACTCTGCCTTGACCTGTTTGATCCATTTGCTTCCTTAACCAGAGCATAGAGGTTTCCGTTTTGCCAGAACCTGTTGGGGCTGTTAAAATCACGTTGCCTAATAATTTGGAAGCAGTAAGTTGATGATAGTACAAACCATAGCCCTTTTGTTGTAAATCATCTTTCATTTTATCTAAAAAAGTGAAAGAGCTATTCTGCAAGTGAGCAAACTCGGTCACAAAAGCAGAGGATAGGTGGTCGCAATGGTGGAAAGCCCCCATCAGTAATAGCAAGCTGAAATAATCCGAAACTTCTTCTTGCCGACCCATTAAGACTTGTTTTACCTCTCGTTGATAGTCTAAAATAATTTTCAACGGAGAACTCGGAATGATTTCTCCTGTCACTAATCCCTTTTCAAAACTATGCGCT
>JAGRAA010000375.1 GCA_020435185.1 Bdellovibrionales bacterium
ATTTTAAACAAAACACACCTCATTTGATAAATCTTATTAAAGATCGGAAAATTATCTTAATTACTTTATTTTAAAGGTATTTTTTCAATGAAAAATATTTTTTCTCAAAAAAATGCTCAATTCGAACCATTTAATTTTGAGATTCATTTGATATATCAAAATGATACAGTTATTTAAATTTGCACAAAAATTAACGTGCTCTGGCCTTCGATAAAACTAACTCTTTATTAAGAGCATCTCTAAACTCTTTATGGAAAGCAGTTCCTCTATTATAATGATTTGAAGAACTATACCCAAACCCAGCCCCTCCCTTAGAAGGCTCTTTATAAGATTTAGTAGGGACCGAGCTACCGTCATTAATCCCTATCCAACTTAACTCTCCATCAGATCCCTTACAAAAAATAGGAGCACCAGATGATCTATCTTTAGTATCACAATCGTGTTTAAACCATCCCTTTGATGCATCATACTCAGTTTGTCGACAATACTTAGGGCTTCCGTCTTGATTTCTACCACTTCTCTCGCTAATTGCGACACAATTTATAATGTCTTCATGATAGGCGCCCAAAACCAATGAGCCTTCACATTTTGAACTTTGTGCGGGTAATACATTTTTTACACATCCATTTTTTAACGGCTGATTCAATCGAACAACCATCCAATCATGTTTAGTTTCAACACCAAACACACGCTTATCTTTAAATGAGCTATCAACAATTACACCGTCACGAATACCCTGTCGATCTCCCGCAGCCGGCGTATACGTAACTTTACCCTTATTGTAATAGGGATCAACGCGACCTTTTTTAAAATCATATACTAAATGAGCTGAGGTAACTAACACATCACAATTTTCACCTGTTACAAAAGATGAAAACCAGTTTCCCAGCCCTGTAGATTCATCATAGGCCTCTACCATACCTACTTGTTCATCTATAAATTTGGGGTCGCGAGAATCAGCACAACGTCTTTCATCTTTACCAACAATGGTCGTCTTAATGAATTTTCCATTATTGTAAAGCATCTCTTCTGGAGATAAATAAACCCCTGAATGACTTCCCTCACACCCTTCATCCTCTTTTTTCATCTGATATCTTAAATCAGCTGTTTGAAGTACAGGGGTGACTCTTGGGTCTACTTCTGCGACTTTTCCTGAAAAAGTTTGAGTCACTCTTAAAACATGCTCGTTGCCAGCGTCGTAAAAATCACACTGCTTTTCGACGGTTTTGTCTATGTCACAATCGTTACACACGTTTACTTTGCAATAAGCGCAATTTCCCTCTGCATCGCAATGACTTTGTAGCGACCATGCATTTGCTGAAAACAACAGAAACATTAACACAAAAAGGGATTTAATAATTTGATAAGATGACTTTTTCATGACCTCTTAGTTTTACAGGATTTTTCTTTTATTTTAAAGACTTAGCTCGCAAAATTGTAGTAATTTCAGAGATGTTTAGATGTTGGTCTATGTATTGTCGATATCTATAATTTTTATTTATATGCTCTCAAGCCCAATCCTGCTTAAGTTTAGCAAAAAGCATATGATCCACATAACGACCATAAAGGTTCTCAGCCTGCTTTAACGTTCCCTCATATTCAAACCCCAGACGATGGGGCACGCCCTGACTGGCCGTATTTTCACTCGCACAACGTATTTCAATGCGATTCAATCCCAGATCTTTAAACCCAAGATCAACTACAGATCTCACTGCCTCTGTCATAATCCCATAGCCCATATGATCCTGACTCAACCAATAGCCTATTGAACCCATTTGATGATCGTTGTTCAACTGATGAAACCCTACCAATCCCACAATACTCCCCTTGCAAATAATAGCAAACATAGGAGCTCCATTCGATTTTCTAATCTCTATGGTCGATCGAATATACCCCTCCGTGTGTTCTAATCGAGTATTGTCATCTAACCAAGGCAAAAACTCTCT
>JAGRAA010000376.1 GCA_020435185.1 Bdellovibrionales bacterium
TTTGTGAATTTCGTAAATCCAGGCACCATGCTCTAAATTAAACTGTTGAGCTTTTTTCTGGGCTAAAATTGTTTTTTCAACAGACTTTAGTTTATTCTGATCGTCTTCAGAATGGATGACTATTTCTTTGGGAGCTTCCCCTGCGTTACTTAGAACTTTTAAATAATACTTGTCATCGAGCTGGCTAAATTCGAAGAGATATTTAATAGCATTAGAGAGTTTGACTTCAATAGATTTGTCAAAATTAACTTTAGAAATACTATCATCATTAATTTTTTTAAAATCTTTAAAGTAGACATTACTTATGCGATTAATGAACTGATTAACTTTTGATTCTTCTATTTGAGCTTTTTTGGGTTGAGTCACAACAAACTTATTGTCATTTTTGTCGATTTGAAAGCTTGAGGTATTGAGAACTTTAATTGAGGATATTTCAGATCTGGAGATATTTAATAGCGTTTTATCTATGAAATCCTTCTCTCCAGTGGGGAGTTTGATGATGTCTTTCGAAAGATAAACTTTATTTTCTTTGCTTAGTCTTATATAGCGCTGCTGATTGTTCAGCATCTTACCGATATAAAACTCAGTAAGTTTTTTTTCTTGATTGTCTTCAAATGTTATTTTGGCGTCAAAGTTGTTATCACTAATTTTTAGATCTTCAAATCGATTTGGGTTTTTAGTGATGAGATCGGCAATTTGAATACTGGCCATATTATATATAAATTCATTAATTCTTTCATTAGACGTCGGATACCCCTTATCGCTCTTTAAAAAAAACTTTTCTCCATCTCTGATCAGCGAGATTGCTTGGCGATTTGTTTCGATTTGTATATAAAAAATCTTTTCATTATCTAGCCCGGATAAAAAATCAGTTCCCACTAGATTAGGTTGTGTCGTCCTGGTGTCTAAGTAAAATAATCCAAATGATATTAAAAATAGTAAAAATGCTGTTAATCCTAATTTTTTGGTCTTATTGAACATATTATGACTTCCTTTTATGGGTTGAATCATTAAAAAAATAAACGCGGTTTTATTGCTTTTTTCTTTTTCGATTGAAGTAAATACCAAAAATAATCAGTAAAAAAGGCACCAAAAGAGTGTTTGCATATTGAAGCCTTTTGCCTAATATTTCTATTTGTTCACGTCCTTTACGTTTTACTTCTCGAAGTTCTCTTTTTAGCTCAGTAATCTTTTTTGCGAGATCCTTTTTCTTGTTTATTCCTTCATTTCTAAGTAAGGCAACGTTTTCATTATTTGCGTTTTTTCCTAAGTCGTTAAGTTCAGCTTCAAATCTTCTGATGCTTTGATTTATTTGACTAACTTTTTGCTGAGTTCGCTTTTCTGCTGAGAATTCAATTTGGTCTATGACATCAAATGAGCGGGTAAAGCGTCCTTTTGACCGAACGGTAAGAAGGTCCTTGTCGCCACTAACGGCTTCTAGTGTGTTGAGTAGCAAAGTAGCGTTGTCGTTGGCGAGGGATAGTCCAAAAAGGTTTCTTTTATAGGCAAATTGATCGTGAATAAAGTCGACATCGGAAAATACTACGACAACGCCATCGGACTGACTTTCTCCTAGAGAAGAGATCTGCTGCTTGATCTCTTTTTCATCCTGT
>JAGRAA010000377.1 GCA_020435185.1 Bdellovibrionales bacterium
TGTCGTTCTATCATCCATCCAGGATATTCAGGTGGCAACTGGCTGACTTCATTTAATTTTACCAACTCAGCTTCTGTAAGTTTAATTTGGGTTGAAGCGATATTATCCACCAGCTGGTCTACTCTCTTTGCTCCCACAATAATACTTGTGACAGAGGACTGATGAAGCAGCCAAGCTTGAGCAATTTGTGCCACTGAAACGTTATAACCTTCGGCGATCCCTCTCATTACATCAATGCAATTAAAGGCCCTCTCCTTATCAACAACTGGAAAATCAAAGTTATTTCTACGCGAGCCTTCAGGCCCCTGTCCCGATCTGTCGTACTTTCCACTTAATAGTCCTCCAGCCAAAGGACTCCAAACCATCAAGCCCAATTTTTTATTTTGAATGAGAGGAATAACCTCTCTCTCCAAATCTCTTCCCGCTATCGTATAATAGGATTGAACACTCACAAATTTAGACCAACCTTGCCGTTCACTGATAGCCAAAGCATCAGCGATAAGCCAAGCCGGTAAATTGCAAAGGCCTATATATCTAATTTTTCCTGATCTTACTAAATCATTAAGGGTAGATAAGGTCTCTTCCATAGGAACCAGAGGGTCAAAACCATGAATTTGATAAAGGTCAATATGATCCAACTGCAATCGCTGCAAACTTTGATCGACCGCGTTCATAATATGATATCTCGATTGTCCGCGTGAATTTAAATTATTTTCATCCATAATTCCTGTAGATTTTGTGGCAATCACCATTTCATCTCGAGGAAGACCCAGCTTTTTTAGAGCCTCACCTGTCATAGTCTCTGACAATCCGAAAGAATACACATTGGCGGTATCAATAAAGTTTACTCCTTTATCAAAAGCGGTCTTTATCAAATCATTAACAATCGATTGATCAATGGCTCCAATTTTTTCCCAAAATCCTTTGCCTCCAAAAGTCATTGTCCCTAAACAAATTTCTGAAACCAACAGACCTGTCTGACCTAATAAATTGTATTGCATGATTACCTCCCTACAATAATAAAAATCTAAGATTAAAAAGTATAAGAAATCCTACCGTTGAAAACAAGAATACTCCAACTCTAATGGCTCTACAGCAACAAAACAAAATTTTTTCAATTAGATTATTTCTAATCATAACGCACCAATAAATCAATTTTGATAATCTTAAATTATTTGAGAGGATTAAAAATGAAAGGAGGCATTGGTATGAAAACAAACAATGCTAAACAATTATTCAACGAACCTAACATTAGAAAAGAGACATTTAAAGTCCCTGAGGCGGTGACAAAAATCCCAAAATCCCGCCCGATCACTAACGACAAGCAAATGGTAAATAACTTTAATTCTCTTTTAGCAAATGAATTTTCTCTGTTTACTAAAACGCTAAATTTTCACTGGAACGTCACTGGCCCGCGGTTTCATAGTGTTCATCAATTTTTAAATGATCAATACTTATCTCTTTTGCGAGTGGTCGATGATGTTGCCGAACGAATTCGTGAAATAGGAGGAAACCCTATTGGAACTCTCACTGAATTACAAAGAGAGTCTTCACTCGTTGAGCGACCTGGCGTGAGACCAGAAACATCAAATATGATTGCTGACTTGATGGTCGATCATGAGTCCATCGAACTTCAAATTAAAGATATGCTGAGAAATTATAACGACTCAGGAAGAGACCCCGCCTCAGAGGATTTTTTAGTCTCGCTACTGAAAAAGCACGAAGAAATGGCCTGGATGCTTAAATCCCATATTCAATAAGCATAGCATGTCTAAAAATGACTCAATATTTAATTAAAATATTGAGTCATTTTCTTTATTTTCTAGAACCAACCAACCTAGGGTCATATTCTTCTGGCGGGGCGGCCTTCAACAAGACCGACGGAATAATACTTGAAACCAGTGTGTAAATAATTAAACCATTTACAACGTCCGGAGAAACCTCATATTTATCTCTAAGAATAGATGCAATCACGAGCCCAAAAATTAAAGTAGGCATCAAAGAAAGAGAGATTTGGTATCTGCTCTTCCAGCAGCCTGGTAAAAAGAAATGCAACGACATAAACACATTTGCATAGCGAATTGGCACAAATATAACCAAGAAAGCCAACCCATACCACAAGCTATTTAAACTCAGCAAAGAAACATCTATGTTAAGACCCGCCTTAAAAAAGTAAAATGGTATTAACAATGTAGCAAAAAAACTAATCGAATATAGCATTTTTTCTGAATTTTCAGTTTTAATAAAATGCCTAAACTGAGCGGCCAACCTGTTGCTCGACACCTACAATCTGGTCAAGGACTACGACGCGCTCAACAAGCAGGTCAGCATCTTCCTGAAGCTGTACACCCGCGAGCGCGACCCCGAGTTCTACGAC
>JAGRAA010000378.1 GCA_020435185.1 Bdellovibrionales bacterium
ACAAAGCTAAATCCCAAAATATCGGTAATGAATCCAGGAGTGAGTAGCAATAATCCTCCCGCAAAAATGAGCGCTCCCTGAATCACTTCATTAGCTGGCAAGCCTCCTTGGCTCATCTTCTCTTGTAGACGAATAAGAATCTCACGCCCTTCTCTTTTAGCCAAATAGGCACCTAAAATTCCCGTACCTACAACCACCGAAAAGGTGTTAAAAAACCCCCAAGAAGAGCTTGCTTGAAACAACAGATAAAGCTCTAAAATAGGGACAAGAGTGAACATTAAAAACAAAAGAGGAAACATGAGTATTCCTTTACAAATCAATATTTAATAAAACGGGACAATGATCAGACCCTGCCTGCTGATCAAGTATTTCAATAGACTTAACCTTATTTACTAATCCAGGACTGACACAGATATGATCAATCCTCCACCCTCTATTCATAACACGTGCATTTTCTCGATAAGACCACCAGGTATACTTATCTGTGGCATCTGGATAAAACTTGCGAAATAAGTCGGTAAATCCTACTTTCAAGAAATCCTTAAACCACTCTCTCTCTTCTGGTAAAAACCCACTCACCTTCGACAAGCGTACAGGATCGTGCACATCAATATCTAAATAAGCGACATTATAGTCACCTAAAACCATAACTTCTTCGCCTTGATTAATTTGTCGCTCTAACAATTTTGTAAATTTTCGCAAAAACTCTTGCTTAAATAAATGTCTTTCCTCTCTAGCTGCACCATTAGGGAAATAAACATTATACAAAGTAAAACCCTTTTGCTTAGTAATTACAAATCGGCCCTCAGAATCAAATTTTTTAATTCCTATACCGTAACTCACTTGATCTTCCACTCGAGTCACGTCGCTCTCGATAAAATCGCCTTTAAATTTATCAAAGACATAAGTAGCGGTACCGGAGTATCCCCTTTTGATAGCTGAAGAATAAAACGACAACGCACCAAAAGGCTCCTTGATCTGAGGCTCCAATTGCTCCGGATGAGCCTTGGTTTCTTGTATACACAACATGTCTGGTTGATAATTTTCAATAAATTCTAAAAAGCCTTTTTTTGAGCAGGCTCTGATTCCATTTACATTCCAAGTTACAATCTTCATACCACATGGTTTAACAAACTTTTGATGTCACTCTCAACCACTGTGATCTTGGCCGCTGCGCGGCGAGCTCCATGAGTTGATAAATTTAGAATAGAGGGTATATTTTTTAATTCATCAAATTGGAGATTTATATGATTCAAATTGGCCAACCCGCCCCTCACTTTAAAGAGCAAGCAGTTATTGATGGAGGAGATTTTAAAGACATCTCACTAGAGGATTTTCGAGGCAAGTGGCTTGTCTTATTTTTTTATCCCCTGGATTTCACTTCTGTTTGCCCCACTGAGCTGACTCAGTTTCGAGAATATCTCAAATCGTTTCAAGAGTACGGAGCAGAGGTTTTAGGAGCTAGTGTGGATTCTGTTCATTCCCATAAACGATGGATCAAAGATGACCTCGGCGATCTAGGATATCCCTTAATTGGCGATCTAAAAAAGAACCTTGCTAGAGATTATGGTGTTCTTATTCAAGGAGCTGGAATCGCCACACGAGGGACATTTATTATCGACCCCGAACAAAATATTCAATATTCATGCCTGCATAGCCCTCGAGTTGGAAGAGATGCAAAAGAAATTCTAAGAATGCTCGCCGCTCTTCAATCCGGAGAAAGATGCCCCGCGGGATGGAACCCAGGAGACAAGCACCTTACTTCGTAAAATGGATTTTTATACTTCTATCAAAAACCTCTATAAGCAAATATACTTCAATATTGAAGAGTCCTTTCCTGAGATATCTTGGGATCGGATAGTTTCAAACAAAGTTTTGCAACTTCCAGCGAGTTGTTTAAATGAAGCTCAAGGTTTTATTTCTGCATTTTATAAATTATCTCAAACCGCCTCCTACCAAGAAGCGACTGGCCTAAAAAAACAGTTTCCTTTTGACGAAAATATCAAAAACCATTCTCTGTTGATGGCCTACGATTTTCATGTTGATGATCAAAACAATTTAAAACTCATTGAGGTGAACACTAACGCCAGTGGATATCTGTTGGCGGATCTAGTTTATACCTCTATGTCCAATACTTCTTCTTTAGATTCGTTGAAATCCAGCTTTCTGTCTGAACTGGAGCTGTCGCACCATCCTTCGGAAAAAAAAATATTTATTGTTGACGAAAATATCTCTCAACAAAAAATGATTTTTGAGTTTTATATGTACAAAGCTCTGTTTGAACAATGGGGATTCAATTCTAAAATTGTCGAATTTTCTCAGCTTCATTGGGATGACTCAAAGAAGGCTCTTTTTGACAACGATCAACCTGTAGATTTCATTTACAATCGATATTGTGATTTTCTTCTGCAAAAAGAAGTTTCTAGCCATTTACTCAATGGATTCAGCCAAAACGTCACTCTGAGCCCTAATCCTATTCACTACTTTCTATTGGCCGACAAAGAAAGACTCTTAGAACTTAGTGATCCACTTTGGGCAGAACAAATGCTAGACCAAAAGGCTTTGTCTCTTTATGAGAAAATTAAAGATAACCTCATTTTAACTTATCCAAT
>JAGRAA010000379.1 GCA_020435185.1 Bdellovibrionales bacterium
CAAATATCTGAGCTTCGGTTTTAATTTTTTTAGCGTCTCCTGAAGAAAAATTATCGGGGGAAAACATTTTAATTCTAACTTCGGCATTACGCGGAAGCTGTTGTGCGACAGAAGCTTTTAATGGGTTATAAGGAAACATATATTTTTCACGGTCATTTAATAATGTATTTAGCACAATGGCTCCTGAGGTCGGGCCGCAGACAACTCCGTTAGGTTGAGGCTGAAAATGATTGGCGAGTCGAAAAAAATCAACATTATATGTTGATTCTAATAATCGATGTTTTCCCTCTTTGCTGTTCCAATAAGTTAAACCTTTGCCTGTGGCTTTTTCACCAACAGCACAGCCAAAAGTAACAATTAAAAAAAAGCTTACAATAATAATTTTCATCCCGGACCTCTTATTTGAAACCCAAAAAGATAAAGAATCCCGATGAGCAAGGGCTGGTGAACTAAATAGACGATCAATGAATGTTTTCCTAAAAAACTCATCCATTTTACATTGATCATTTTAGTATCTTTAGAAAAATATCGTAATAGATCAGGAGCGAAGGCGATCCCTAACAAAAAATAACCTAGGCTCGGCAGAGGAAGATAGAAATCTAGCATTACCCGCTTAAAAAAGATGACCTGCAACCAAAATTTAAACTCTGAATAATACACTGAGGACTCAAAGATATAGCCGCCTATAAGTAGAATTAAGGCAAGGGAAAACAATAGTTTCTTTGGGAGACCTACAAATAAAGGGCTGACGAGTATACAAAATCCGATAAGGTGTAGAATGCCAAAGAATATAATATAATCTTGGGTACCGAATCTAGTTATGAGAGACAGAAGTATTCCCACAAAAAAAATGCGCGCACCCACATGCCATCCAAATTTAAAACTGACGGGAAAATAGGAATCATTGGTTTTAACTCGAACGGATCGTAAGTAGGTTCCTATTCCAGAAGAAAACAAAAAAATCCCACTAATTACTTCTGGGCCGATTCTCCAATACCAATACCCAAAATAATCTGTTGTTCGAACTAAATTTACGAGATCAAAAGAGAAGTGCCAGCCAATCATTAATAGAACGCCAACACCCTTGAGAAGATCTAATTGCCAATATCTTTTATTGGACATGATATTTTAGGCTGCAGAAGAAGCTGCGCTAGGCAGCCGCGACTTTTTTCCACCACCCTTGTTGCCGGAGCCTTTCTTTTTGCTGGCCTTTTCGTTAAAGGCCACTGCAAAAACTTCATCTACGTTTTCAACAAAGATAAAATTAATTTTTTCTTTAAACTCATCAGGAATATCCGCTAAATCTTTTTTATTAGCCAAAGGCATAATGATATTAGTGATTCCTTGATTTAAAGCCGCCAAAGCTTTTTCTTTTATGCCACCAATAGGTAAGACTCTACCAGCCAATGTGACCTCTCCGGTCATGGCTACGTCGTGTCTTACTGGAGTTCCGGTCATTAAGCTGATTAATGCCGTCGTCATAGTAATACCTGCGGACGGACCATCTTTTGGAATAGCGCCTGCCGGGATGTGAACATGAACATCATATTTATCAAACCAATCTGAAGCAATACCGAGTTCCTCTGAATGAGCTTTTGCATAGCTCATTGCGGCCTGAGCAGATTCTTTCATCACGTCACCAAGCTGACCGGTAAGAACGAGGTTTCCTTTGCCATTCATTTTAAGAGCTTCAATGTGTAGAATTTCTCCTCCCGCTTGAGTCCAGGCAAGTCCGTTAACGATTCCGATTTGTGGTTCTTCATAAGTTTGATCTCTTAGATATCTAGGAGGTCCTAAAAGTTCAAACACATCATCAGCTAAAATAACGCGTTTTTCTTTTTTTCCGAGAACTACATCTTTAGCCACTTTTCTGCAAACAGAACCAATTTCTCGCTCTAGATTTCTTAATCCCGCCTCTCTTGTGTAATGAGAGATAAGATAGGACAAGCCTTCGTCTGTAAACTCTATTTGGTTTTCTAAAAGGCCGTTGTTTTTAATTTGTCTATTAATAAGGTGTTCTTTAGAGATTTTTAATTTATCAGATTCAGTGTATCCAGATAAATGAATGGTTTCCATTCTGTCTCTTAGAGCCGGGGGGATGTTGTCGAATACGTTTGCTGTAGCAACGAATAAAACATTACTTAGATCAAAGTCGACATTTAAATAATTATCTCTAAAGGTAGAGTTTTGTTCAGGGTCTAAAACCTCTAACATCGCGGCGCTTGGGTCACCTCTAAAATCGGAGCCTAGTTTGTCAATTTCATCTAAAACTACTACCGGATTATTTGTCCCAATCTGTTTTAAGGATTGGATGATTTTTCCTGGCATAGCTCCTACATAAGTTCTTCTATGGCCTCTAATCTCAGCTTCATCTTTTACTCCACCAAGAGAAATTCTAAAATATTCTCTTCCCATTGAGCGAGCAATAGATTTACCTAAAGAAGTTTTACCAACGCCAGGAGGTCCTACAAAACAAAGAATAGGTCCCTTCATGTCATTTTTTAACTGGCGAACAGCTAAGAACTCTAAAATTCTGTCTTTAATTTTTGTAAGATCATAGTGGTCTTCGTCTAAAACTTTTTTTGCTTTAACAATGTC
>JAGRAA010000380.1 GCA_020435185.1 Bdellovibrionales bacterium
TTGGCTCAAATTCTGGATAAATTTCTTTTAAAACTTCGCGCGCTTTTTTAAGATGGTATTTATAATTGTCCTCTTTCATTGAAAGACGTTCAGCTAAAACTTTTTGAGAAGGCTTTTCGGAATCGTCATAGCAATATTCGGCCTCAATCACTTTTCGTTGCTGTTCATTAAGGGCCTCAATAAAAAGGTCATATTTTTTAGCCCAATCCGGCATATTGTTTTTTATGATTTGCTTCACTTTGTTTTTAAGTTTTTTGGCTTTGGGACCGTTCTTATCGCTGTCCCAAACTTTTTCGATGAGTTCTTCAGTAACAACCCTTTTCATCATGGAGTAAGCAGTCAGTTGAATTTCAGCCTCATAGTTTTCAAAAAAGCCCTCACCCCAAAGGCGGATCAATGTAGCGTGTTTGAGATCAATGGCTCTCACTCCCCAAACATTGGACATCATGCCAGGGTTTAAATACATAAATTGCGGGACAATAGACCTTTGATCTATGGCCTGAGCTTCAAAATCTGATACAAACTTGTCGTTGGATTTTTTCGACTCAATAGAACGCCTAACAAACTTGGTTTCATAGAGAAATTCATCTTTTGTGATTTCATCATTTTGGGTGGTCAAATGCTCATGGATGTCATAATGAAAGTTAGAGCCATTAAAAATTTCAGATTGTAGATCGTGGATGGCCTCAATGCCGTTAAATAAAACCTGAAGGCCACAAGCTTCCCTCGCGTCATATCTTACAAGCTCATCGTCTATAAGCCCCATTTCAAGGCTCTGACAGCCTTTAAAGGTCGATACTGGGTTTTGCTCGATGAATTGCTTAAATCCCTTAGAATCAGAATTTTGAAAGCACCTGGAGCATTTCTCACTTGCGAGAAGGCGACACAGATTCGATGGGCTGTCTTTACTGACATTATCCGCCCCGTTCCGTTCACAAGGTCTGGCTGTGGACTTTCTGACTTTCAAAACTTTGATCCCCTCTTAAAACCCAATGCCATTGGGCGTTACAAAGGTTTTATCAAGGATTTTAAAGTTTGGAAAGTTTCAATAAATTTTTATTGTTTAATGATTTCAATAACTTGAAAAATTTTTAAGGCGAAATCACTACCTAAAGGTTTCTTTTAATGTAGAACTGTTCTCTGTTTTTGACATTTTACTTGGAATGATTTTGAAAAGCGTTTTATCCGGATCGGATACATTCATTTATACTTAAAAAAAATTTTAAAGCAAGTCTTTTTTTTAAGTTTTCTATTTTTCTATAAGCATAAAGTTAATGGGAGCCTTTATAAAAGTATAAAGAACCAAAAAGTAATTTTAACTTTTCTTTTTTTAGCTCTTTAATTTTTCTTTGTCGCTTGTAGCACTTCTTAAAGCTCTAATCCTAGAGTCAAAAAAATCAAAATTCATTCCTACCTAAAACTCAATGCAGATTTCCGTCTCTACGTTTTTATAGTCTCCATTGGCATGGGGTCACATGGGGAAATTTAACCAAACATAACTATGGAGGAAAATATATTTATGTTTGCAAATAATAACGAAAGTGATTCTAAAACAGAATCCAAAACGGAAATTTCAACGGCTGGAGCGATTGCCATTCTTGGTGTTCTCGTCGCAATCGTCTTTCAAATGAAAATCGGGAATCACCCCGAAAAGCTTGAAAGACTGCAATTTCAATATTTTGAATATGCCTATTATGCTGGCTATGCACTGATTGCGGGCCTCATGGGCTATATTCTTTGGATGGTTATTAAAAAAACGAAGGGCCTTGTAGAAAGGTTTACACTTTTAAAACCAATGATGAGTTGCAAAGAGGATTCCATCTCTGTGGGAAAGACAAAAGACGACATTGATCTTTATCTCACAGACCAAGATCGCACCACTCATGTGCAAATCATTGGCTCTACCGGAAGAGGGAAAACGGAAAGTGTGATTATTCCCTGGGCCTCGCGTGATGCCAAAAGAGGAAAATCTTTTGTCATCATTGATGGCAAAGGCTCACCGGACCTTAAAGAGCGTGTGTTAGATAATGCAAGGCTGAGTGGTCAAAACCCTAGGATTTTACATTTTGATCTAAACGACCAAAACTATTCGGGGCACATCAATCCACTCTCTCACGGCTCCCCTCAACAGATTACAGACCGTTTGTTTACGGCCTTAACTTTTGAGGAACCTTTTTATAAAAGTCTGCAATCAGATATTTGCGGAACTTTGATAAAATTGATCCACTCAAATGGTGAGGAAGTTTCCTTTAAAAAGCTTTTTGGTCTTTTAACCGATGATGACGTTTTAGCTGGAAGCATTGGGAAATGCTCTGATGAGGCTATTAAAAAGCGAGCAACGGCCTTTTTAAAACAAAGTAAAAAGGATCGGGACAAGAACGTGTACGGCCTTGTCAGTCAAATTGCTCCTTTTGCGGAAGGGGAACTTGCTCAAATTGTCAACGGGGATCCCCTGAGATGGCGACAAGACTCTATTCATTTAGCAGAGATCATCATTAACGGCGGCTACTCCATGGACGGAGAGTATGAAAAGGAAAAAAGACCCTTTGCCTTAGTGATTTCTATTCCCACGCTCAAGTACCAAGAAAGTGGGCACATTTTAGGAAAACTCATTTTGCAAGACATTGCTTACGCCATTGGCGAAAGAGAATCTAAGCAGGATAATGAGTTTTTATCAATTTTTCTTGATGAGTTCTCGGAATTTGTGTTTCCAAAGTTCATCAGTACCCTCAACAAGGCTCGCTCGGCGAATGTGGCTTTTCATTTAAGCCATCAGTCGATGGGCGATCTTGCTGAGGTGTCAGACTCTTTTGCAAAATCTGTAGTCACCAATACCAATGTTAAATGTATTTTGGGCTTAAATGATCCGGACACGGCGGATTATTTCTCAAGACATTTCGGAACTTTCACCGAAGAGAAAATGACCGAGCAAGTGGACGGTATTATCTGGGGTGAATTTCAAAAAACAGGGATGATGTCTGTCAGAGAAGTGGAAAGCTTTAGAATTGGCCCAAATGTCTTAAAATCCCTTAATCGAGGTGAAGGAGTGCTGCACCTCCCAAGCCCTAGAGGAAACATTTCAGAGGTTTTAAAGTTTCAAAGCTTTTCTCAAGATAAAGAGCTTGGCTTTGAAAGTGCGAGTCAACTGGTAAATCTTGAAAGTCACAATGCCGCAAATGAAATGTCAGATCACCTCAAGCAGTTGGAGGCGTGATGGCGGGTTTAAGAGTGTCTGACAGGGATTTGGGTGTTTTGCTTGATCTTTATAACAATGTGTTCCTCGCTTTTTATCAAATCAAGGATATCCATTTTAAAAATCGAGCCAAACCGACGGTGTATAATCGACTTTCTAAATTAACAAAAAGTGGTTTGATTGGTGTGTTATCAGTGAACTTAAAAGCCCACCATAGGCATCATGAAGATGTCGGCGTTTTGTATAAAATCACAAAACAAGGGCTTTTGGTTTTAAAAACCTATTTTCCGCAACTTAAATTTAGAGATGAATCCGCTCCCATTAATATGGGAGCCCTTTTTCACGATTTAATATTAACGGACGTTTTAAGAAAGCTAAAAACGTCCTTTCGCGATTGTGAAATTATCAATTCTAAGGTGGAGCAAAAAACAAATGGTCTTTTAACAAAGTTACCTGATGCCGTGATGAAAAATACAAAGTCAGGAGTTGAAACGGCTATTGAGATTGAACTAACGGCTAAATCTGAAAAGCGATACAGGGACATTGTTTTAAACTACCGGATGGATTCCAGGTTTAAAAATGTTCTTTATATCGTTTCTAATACAGCCATTCGTGGAAAAATTGGTGGCATCGTTACTGGTTTTAAGAACAATTATAAAGCCCAGGATGACACAGGAAAATTCTATTTTGCAACAATTCAAAACGTATTTTTGCAAAACTCCTCGATTAATTTTGATAACGGCAAAAATTCATTTTGCACCAAACCCAATGAAGGCATGCAACGATTGGAGGTTATATAATGTCATTTGCAGTAAAATGGGAATTAAGAAATTTAAGTATTTTTGTATTATCAATCCCTTTTTCGATCACTTTTGGCTATCTGTTTTTTCTGTGGGTGAAAGTAGAAAAGTTCAAACTGTTTCCCTACTTTTTCTACAGAGCCAATTTCAATGACCCTAGAGTATTCAATCAAGCCTACTGGCAGTATTGGGGCGAGTACATTCAGCCCCATCTGGGTTGGTTATTGGCGGCTGTTGTGATTGATTTTATGATTCGTAAAGTTGTTTTTTCTAGCTCTAAAACAGCGTAGAGCAAATGGTCCTTTAGGGTCAAAGTCCCCCTCAAAATACAAATTTGATGTCATGTTTGATGGAGGCTTTGGGTTTTGTTGTTTTAAGTTAGCGTAATTAAAGAGCGAAGACCACACCACCCCCTGTTGAATTCCCCCGTTCTCAGTGCTGACCAC
>JAGRAA010000009.1 GCA_020435185.1 Bdellovibrionales bacterium
CCGCCCGTCAGCAGCCCCATTAAAATCCCTTCGAGCATTTCTTTTTGCCCCACAACAACCTTACTAACTTCACTCAGGGCTTTATCTACGAACTGACTTTCTTTTTTTATGGCCTCATTCAAAGCGAGAATATCTACATCCAACACGAACTCCTTCTTTCGGATTACATTTTCTTATGGGCGAACAACGGAAGCAACTCCTAAGCCGATTGTGACGCAGAGGGAAAGTAAATCCAACTGGTTTTCGCACAAGTAAGGTGCTATCTTATGAACTGATTGACGGAACACAGGTGACGATTGAAAAACTCTACTCGAACTTGGTACTTTTTAACTTTTATCAGCATCGCTCTCATTCTTGGAGGACATGCCCTAAACGGACGTCCAGGACTTTTATGGGGTGTAGGACTCGCTGCTTTATTAAATACTCTCGTATATTTTTATAGTGATCTTAAACTCGATAAAATATTCAGAGGACGAATCGTTGATGGCCAAGACCCCTGGGGACTCATCGAAATGACTCGTCAAATGAGCAGCAAAGCCAGAATAGAAATCCCTCTGGTTGTAATTTTAAATGTTCCTGGATACCAAGCCTTTGCTACTGGCAAATCTACATCGCACAATAAAATATTTGTTACAGAAGACCTCTTAAAAAACTTCGACAAAGAAGAATTACAAGCTGTAATAGCTTACCTCGTTGCAAATATAAAAAACCAAGATACTATTTCTTTTGGCGTAGCCAGCCTGTTAAGCGGTGTCATCTTATCAACGTCTTTGTTTTTAGATAAAAAGTTTTCGTGGATTTTTAGCTCCAATCTATATAAAAAGGTTTCTCAATCTCAAGGAGGAATTCTCACGTGGCTTCTCGCTCCTCTGGCCTCTGTCATTGTGAGAATTTCTATTAGTCGTGAAAATTATTTCAAAACAGACGCCCTTGCAGTCAGCTGGTTAGACAACCCCAAAGCCTACGCCAGGGCCTTATGGAAACTCGAGTCCTATACCCAAACAATGCCCATCCGCGTCCCCTTGGATACAGCCCATATGTTTATCGTTAACCCCTTGACTAAGAACGCAAAAACTAGATATTTTCGGATACAGCCCAATACCGAAAAGAGGATCAAACGCCTCATTGGGTATTTTCCAATTTAAACATTCTGTATTTTCAGAAAAGTTTTAAGGAGACTGTATTTATGAATAGCGTAAACCATCCCCACCAATTAGAACCTAACTTTAATACCCTCGCTCTATCCATTGCTTCCTCTGCTCTGATGGCATTAGGAGAAGCTCCTGATCCCAGTACAGGTCAAAAAAATAAAGACCTCAAAATGGCTCAATTTAATATTGATCTTCTTGCACTTCTAGAAGAGAAGACGAAAAATAATTTAACAAAAGATGAGTCCGAATTTCTACAACACATTCTGAGCGACCTAAAACTTAGATACGTCAATTCAAAATAAACAATTTAAATAGAGGTTTTATGAAATTTCTTTATACAACTTTATTCCTGTTATCTTTAAGCCTTCTCCTTCACCCTCAACATAGTTTTGCAAAACTCCCAAAAATAGAAAAGGGTCAACCTTTACCCTCTGACCTGTTTGTGGAACTCGCTAAACTTGTGAATCCCGCTGTAGTAAATATTTCCACCGCAGAGCTTCCTAAAAATCAGCTGAACCCTAATGATCCTAACAGATACCTTTTAGAAATGTTTTTAGGCCCGCAGTTTCAGTATAGCCAACAGCCTCGAACTTCATTGGGTACCGGTTTTATCATTAGAAAAGATGGCCTTATTTTAACCAACAATCACGTTATTGATAAGGCAGATATTATTAAAGTTCAGCTCAGCGAAGATGACAATACTCTTTATGATGCAACTATCATCGGGAAAGAT
The DNA here is from genome assembly GCA_020435185.1 of Bdellovibrionales bacterium. Lineage (GTDB taxonomy): Bacteria > Bdellovibrionota > Bdellovibrionia > Bdellovibrionales > UBA1609 > JAGRAA01. Next base: position 1,885 of record JAGRAA010000009.1, read on the forward strand.
GCTCGCACCGATATTGCCCTTATAAAAATTGATGCAAAAAAAGACCTCCCCGTAGCAAACCTAGGAAGCAGCGGAGATCTAGAAGTAGGAGAGTGGGTTGCTGCTTTCGGAAATCCTTTTGGACATGGCCACACAATGACCAAAGGGATAATTTCTGCCAAAGGAAGAAGCATTGATGAAATTAATAGATTTAGTTTTTTACAAACCGACGCTAGCATCAATCCAGGAAATTCTGGTGGCCCACTGGTGAATACCAAGGGAGAGGTCGTCGGCGTCAATTCGGCAATTGATCCTCGCGCCCAGGGCATAGGTTTTGCCATACCGATTGATGATGTAAAATCCATACTTCCTCAACTGGAAAAAAATGGTGGAATAAAAAGAGGATATCTTGGGATTTACATGGACAACATTACTCCTCGAGCACAACAAGCTCTCGATTTGAAAGTTGATCACGGAGCCCTCGTCTTAAAAATCATTCCGGGAAGCCCGGCCTACAAAGCTAAACTTAAACCCTACGACGTTATTTTAGAGTTTAACGGGCACAAAACCGATGATGTGCAAGAACTTATGAGAGCCGTTTCTGACTCTACTGTTGGGCAAACTATCAAAGTTAAAATTTTTAGAGACGGAAAAGAAACCTCTTTATCTG
>JAGRAA010000381.1 GCA_020435185.1 Bdellovibrionales bacterium
GGTTATTTTTTTAGTGGGTTTGCAAGGAACAGGAAAGACGACTTCTGCGGCAAAATTAGCTCTTTATATCAGAAAAAAATATGGAAAGCGGCCAGGTTTAATCCCCGTTGATGTTTATCGTCCAGCGGCTATCGATCAGCTGACTCAATTGGCAAAAACAAATGATATTCCGGTGTTTCCCTCCAGCTCTCAAGAAAAGCCAGAGGTCATCTTAGAGAAGGCTAAAGCTTGGGCACAAGAAAATATGGTCGATGTTGTGATCGTCGATACGGCGGGCCGTTTGCAAATTGATGATGAGCTTATGAGTGAGTTGCAGAGGCTAAAAGAGACTTGGGAACCGAAAGAAATACTATTGGTCGCCGATGCTATGTTGGGACAGCAGTCAGTTAACGTTGCGGAAGGATTTAATGGCAGACTTGGTTTGACAGGACTTATTTTAACTAAGGTGGATGGAGATGCTCGTGGCGGAGCCGCTTTAAGTATTAGAGAGGCAACGGGAGTTCCTATTAAGTTTTTAGGCGTGGGAGAAAAGGTTTCTGCCTTGGAGGTTTTTCATCCAGATCGCTTGGCTTCTAGAATTTTAGATATGGGAGATGTGCTTTCTTTAGTAGAAAAAGCTCAAGAAGTTATTGATCAAAAAGAAGCCCTAAAATCCGCGCAAAAAATGGCTAAAAATAAATTTACAATGGAGGATTTTTTAAGCCAAATTCAAATGATGAAAAAAATGGGCGGAATGGAAAGCCTCATGAAGATGATTCCGGGAATGGGGCAAGCGATGAAAAAGATAAAGAATATGGCCCCTCCCGATGATGAGCTGAAAAAAATAGAAGCTATTATTCGATCGATGACCCCGGCAGAGAGAGAAAATCATAAATTATTGAATGGATCTCGAAGACTTCGCATTGCTAACGGCAGTGGAACTGAAGTGAGCGATGTAAATAAATTTGTTAAGCAATTTGTGGAGTCTCAAAAGATGATGTCGAAAATGATGAAGATGGGTATGGGCAAGGGAGGGTTTAACCCATTCGGCGGCGGAGGAATGAGATTTCCCTTTTAAAATTAAGGTATTTTTTTCTGGATCTCTTGAAATTGAAGAAATTTCTTGCTGATCAATGGGGGGATGGGGTAGAAGTTGAGGCTTGTTTAAACCCTAAGGAGAAAATTAATGGTTGTCATTCGACTAGCACGTGGTGGAGCAAAAAGAAGTCCAAAATACAGAATCGCTGTGGCGGACCAAAAAAGATCAGCTACTGGTCGCTTTATTGAAGTAATTGGAACATTTAATCCGAGCCCTAAAGGGAGTGAAAAAGAGCTTGTTCTCGACCTAGATAAAGCTAAAGCTTGGGTCTCTAAAGGAGCTCAACCTACACGTCGAGTAAAAGATCTAATACGCATGGCCGAAAGTGGTAAAAATTAAGCATCTATGAATAAACCATGCAATGTGGTTCGGATTTGATAAACTAGTAAATAATAGGCGTTTGATGTTTGTGCGAAGCGCAATGAGCATCAAGATTTGGTAAAAAAAGGCCGAAACATACACGTAGAGACTTAATTGCTTAAATTTTGGTTGAAATATTTAGCCAAAATATTATTGAGATTAAGCGGAATGAGGGTTTCCGGGGGAGATATAAAGTCGATCCTAAATGTGAGATTGTTAACCGTTACTGTGAGAATGGAAGAGGAGAAAAGCAATGGATCCATCAAGTTTAAGAGACCTAGTTGAGTTTATGGCAAAATCATTAGTTGATCAACCGGATGAAGTAGAGGTCAACGAAGTCGTGGGCGAACAAACCACTGTAGTAGAATTGAAAGTGTCTAAAGATGATTTAGGTAAAGTGATCGGAAAGCAAGGACGTACGGCACGTTCAATGAGAACGATACTTAATGCTGCTAGCACTAAACTTCAAAAACGCAGTGTTCTTGAAATTGTAGAATAATTTAATATGAAGGTGTCTGACCAAGAATGGTTTGTGGTGGGACACGTAAAATCAGCACATGGCATTAGGGGGGAGTTGTTTGTTGTAATTCCCTCCCAAGAGTTTACCTGGCTTAATCAACTTAAATCTTTTCAATTATGTACTGTTGACAATAAATTATGTGAGCAGTTTGATGTGGGCAGAATGAGCCCGCACAAAAACGGTCTAATCGTATCCAGCCCTCATTTAACAGATCGAAATAAAGCAGAATTCTTTAAAGGGTATAATTTTTTAATTCCCATTCAATTCGTAACCTCTCAGCCAGGTGAAGATATATACTTTCATGAAATTATGAACTTTAGGGTTGTTGATAAAAAACGAGGAGAAGTAGGGACTGTGAAAGGTTTTAGTTCTCATTCTCTACAGGATCTTATTGAAGTGGATGGGCCAAACGGAGCCTTTGATATTCCCTTTGTTGAGCAGTTTATTGTAGAGTTGGATTTTTCAAAAAAGATCATATACATGAGTTTGCCTCAAGGATTGGTTCCTGCAGATGATGAAGATTAATATTATTAGTCTTATGCCAGAGATGGTACAGCAGGCTTTAAGTTATGGTGTGGTTGGTAAGGCCTTCGAAGAAGGGTTTGCCCAGCTACAGATCGTTAATCCGAGAGAATATATAGATACAAATTATAAAGCTGTCGATGATAAGCCTTTTGGGGGTGGAGAAGGGATGCTTTTGCAAGGGGAACCTTTTCTTCAGGCTTTATCGGCATTAAAGAGCCCTGGAAAAGTATACTTGATGTCTCCTCAAGGAGTTCCCTGGAGTCACGAAAAAGCAAAAGATATTTCGTCTTTGCGGGGGTCCATAACTTTAGTTTGTGGAAGGTATGAGGGAATTGACCAAAGATTTATCAATCAATATGTAGATGAAGAGATATCTTTAGGAGATTTTGTTCTCAGCGGAGGAGAGATAGCATCTATAGCTATTGTTGACTCCTTAATTCGATTAATACCGGGGGCCTTAGGTAATGAAAATTCAGCGCCCAAAGACTCATTTTATAATGGATTGTTAAAGGCGCCCTCATTTACCCGCCCGGCGATATGGCAGAACGAGGAAGTTCCGCCTGTTCTTCTTTCTGGCCATCATAAAAATATAGAAGAGTGGAAACATTATTTTTCGTTGGTCATCACACACCAAAAAAAGCCTATTCTTATTGAAAGAAGGGAAAATCTGGTTGAATTAAAGAAAGCCTATGAGTATGTGTTATCGAGAGATGAAAAAGAGATTTTCGCCTGTGGATTAGTTAAAAAAGACC
>JAGRAA010000382.1 GCA_020435185.1 Bdellovibrionales bacterium
ATAAGTTAGGAAAAATGGGTGAGGTCAATTTGTCAGCAATTGATGAGTTTGATCATCTCAAAGAGCGCTATGAGTTTTTGTCAAAACAACATGACGACCTCATTGAGGCTAAAAAACAATTATCAAAGGTTATTGATAGAATTAACAGAATTTGTTCTGTGCGATTTAAAGAAACTTTTGAATTGGTTAATGATAGATTTCAAAAGGTATTTCCAGTTTTATTTGGAGGTGGAGAAGCGAAGCTTATTTTGGTTGAGCCCGCTGAGGATGCGACCGGAAAAAAAGCTGAAATGGGAATTGATATTATAGCTAAACCTCCAGGCAAAAAGTTGCAAAGTGTAAATTTGTTGTCTGGTGGAGAAAAGGCTTTAACGGCAGTTTCTCTTATTTTTAGTATTTTCTTAGTTAAGCCCTCTCCTTATTGTTTGCTGGATGAGGTGGACGCTCCTCTCGATGATGCCAACGTGATGAGATTTAATGATTTAGTAAGAGAAATGGCAAAGCGCAGTCAGATTATTATTGTAACTCATAACAAACACACCATGAAGGTGAATAAAAAACTCTATGGGGTTACCATGGAAGAAAAAGGAGTTTCCAAAATGGTTTCAGTGGATCTAGATGTAGCTGAAACTTTTATGGAGGACTAAGTTGGAAATAGAATGGTTAATCTATGGGGGAGTTGCATTAGTAGGGATTTTTTCTGCAGTTATTTACTATGGTGCTCGCTTTTATTTTCAATTAGGAGAAGAGCAGGAAACTGAAAAATTAAATAAAGCTCAGGGGGAAGGTGCACCTAGCCAACAGGTTGTATATGATAGAGATACGACCCTGGATAAGATGCCGTCTGCGAAAGCTGAAGTTGCAACAAAGCCTTTAGACTCTAAGGCTTTTGGTGTTTCTGCTGAAGCTAAGGCTGAGGAGAAGCCAAGATCTGTTCAGCCTAAAGATCTTAAGGATGCTCTTGCCAACACAAAGAACAGCATTTTTGGACGTATTAAGAATGTTTTTTCTTCTGAAAAAAATATGTCTGAAGCAGAGTTGGAAGAGTTGGAAGAAGCTTTATATACTTCTGATATTGGTCCTATAACTGTACAAAGATTAGTAGAAGCTGTTGGAGAAAAACTTGATTCTGGAGATAAGGCGAATTTCAGTACGGTTTGCGAAACTTTAAAGAGCGAGATGCTGCAGATCTTTTCTAAATTCAATGAAAGCGAAGATACTTCAGATGATGAGCCTAAATTACTCAAGTCCCTGTTAGACGGACAAAAGCCAAAGGTTTGGATGATTGTTGGTGTAAATGGAGCCGGAAAAACAACTACAATAGGCAAGTTGGCTCACGCGACAACGAGCAGAGGTTTGAAAACCTTGGTTGTGGCGGGAGATACCTTTAGAGCTGCAGCAGGAGAACAGTTGGATATATGGAAGCAAAGAGCTGGAGCTGAAATATTTTCTCCTGAAGGTGTAAAGGATCCAAGTGCGGTAGCTTTTGATGGTTGTCAAATGGCTAAGGCGCAAGGGTATGATGTAGTCTTACTAGACACAGCAGGGAGATTGCATACTCAGAATAACTTAATGGACGAGTTAGTTAAGATGAAACGTGTTGTACAAAAGGTTCTTCCGGAGGCTCCCCATGAAACACTTATTGTGTTGGATGCAAACTCTGGTCAGAATGCACTTATTCAGACGCAAAAATTTAATGAAGCCATTGGTTTAACAGGTGTAGTTCTTACCAAGCTCGATGGATCAGCTAAAGGTGGCGTAGCCATAGGACTTGCCAATGAATTCTCTTTGCCTATTAAGGTCATTGGAGTTGGTGAAGGAATTAACGATTTGAGAAAATTTAAACCTCAAGAGTTTGTAGACTCAATTATTTAATAGATTCTTTAAATTTAATGGTAAATCGAGTGGGACCTCTGGGGCTGGTTAAAGAAATAGTTCCACCCATATCTAAAATGAGATCTTGAGCGAGACTTAGACCAATTCCGAGTCTTCCGTTTTTTGTGGATATTTGCGGTTCAAATATCACGTCTTCGATTTCAATGGGAATCCCTTCTCCATTGTCCTCTATATCAATAAAATGGACTCGATCTTTTAGTTCATGAGAAATATTGATTTTGTGATTTTGTCCAGTTCCGGCTGCTTCAAGGGAATTTTGTATAAGAATACAAAGAGAGATAAATAAGCTTTTTACAGGAAAGTCTTCTTTCTCAGTTTGGTTGGTAGAAAAATGAAGCGAAAAATTCTTGCGTCGAATGTAGGGATTGTAAAGCTCATCTATAAATTGAAAAATTTCATCGATTCCTACGCATGGGTTGTTAGTATCATCAGGAGAAAGATAGTGAATGATTTTTTTAGAATGATCATTTTGAATATAGGCATCCATATAAGTGGTAAACACAGGGAGCATTCTTCCTAGTTCAGCTAATTTGGCCTCTTCAATTGCAATTTTTCTTTCTTTTTCAACAAGGTTTTGCCACATATGCTGTTCTGTGATGTCCATGCCGATAATTACAGCCTCTTGATCGTTATTGTATTTTTGTCCTGCAAAAAAATAAGTGGACTCTCCGACTTCAATACTGCTTGAAACCTTTGAGCTTTCATTAAAAATAGTTTCTGTAAGTCTATGGAGTTCATGGAGTTTATTGTTTTTTTCAAGCACAACTTCTTTTATAGGTTTTTGTATTTTAAAAATATCTACAAATTTTGGATTAGCTCCAATAATACGCTTATCTTTGTTGACCCAGCAAAGGGT
>JAGRAA010000383.1 GCA_020435185.1 Bdellovibrionales bacterium
GATTTTTTATTTTATGAAATTTCTTAATCTCAAGCCTCAATAGCTCCATAAGCTCTTCTACATCTCTCGCACTGTCCAAATCTTTGATAAATCTATTAAGAGCTCGCATTTTTTTTACTTTTTCTTCCAGAGATTTTTTCTTTTTCTCTTGATCTAAAGTTCTTTCATAAACAACTTTTTCTAGCCCACCTTTCAATTTTTCTAATTCAATATTCTGAGATTTTACACTTTGTAAAATATTTCTTTGATTTTGCTCAAATAAATTTTGTGATTGAGCACGCTTCAAACTTTCTTTCAAGCGCGAAGAATTATCATCAACATGAATAACTTGATCGACTAACTTGCTATTAATTATTTCTGCGACATGTGTGAAACCAGAACTATTGTAGTTTAAAATGACTTGGGCAGTTTTTTTTGATCTCAATCCATTTAATTGATGTCGAATCTCAGAAAAATCAATACTCTGATCAAGAACAACGATGACTTCATCCTCTTGAACAGATTGAAAAAATGTAGAAAAATCTCCGCTTTCTACAAAAGAAGATTGATAATCTTGATTAATTTTCTCAACTAAATTATCTGAATACTGGCCCCGATAAAGCCAATAGATTTTCTGCTTCATAATCGAACTTCAAATCATTAAATAAATTAACTACTTAATAAACGCTTCAACGAGAAGACGCTTCCAAGATATAATTATATCTAAAAGATCATATTCTAAAATATCATTTAATAAGACATGGTCTTTAGCCTCGTAAGCATCTAATAGCTCCATGATCGTAGGCGTTAAAAGGTTCTCTAATTTTTCCCACTGCATATTGGTCTCAGATTCATGCAATAAAAAACCATTGTTAATAAGAGCTGCTTTTAAGACATTTATATTTTCTATAAGAGAATGCATGAAACTAACCAATTCCACCATCAATTTTTCTGACTCTTGATACTCTCCCCGCTTACGATAAGAAAGTAGGTCATGCAATACAACTTCTAATTCTTCAATTCTCTGGACTATGGTATTAATATTTTCTTGAACCAAGCCAGATACTGAACTCACCAAAATTTTTAAACATTCTACAGAGTCGAGGTTTGTGGACTTCAGTAAATCTTCTTCAGACTCCTCTATATATTTATTGTTTACAAAAACACCACATATGACTTTGTTTTGCTTCCAATAAATTTTTTCAAGATGCAAGATCAAATCTCCTACACTATCTTGATCGAAAAACTCTTTCGTAATTTGACTTTTTTTCCAAGACAACTCTTCCATACTTAACCTTTTCGATACATAAACATATTTTTCTTCAATAAATTTTCTTTAATCGATAATTTTAATTGTTCAATTTTTGGCTCTTGCTTTGAAATACTTCTCGATTCTAAAATCTTTTTCGTAGCATCCTCTAATTTAGATAATTTCGTCTCCAAATGGCAAATATGTTCATCCCTCTTCATTAGTAACCTCCCGCTGTGATGCTGAACGACTTACGTGGTGTTTATTTTCATTTTCTTCAATAAATTGATTCAATCTCATCTGTAATGATCTTAAAAACATAAAATTATCTTCTATTTTGTTAGCCACCGGCAGCTGGTACACATATCCATGGCTTCCTTGATTCCATGTTTTAGCCAGCTTTAAAAAACTCTTCAGCTCACTCGCATCTTTTTTAATTCGAGAAAATTGTTTGATTTGTTTCAACAATCCATAAGCCTGATCTAACTGATTTTTGGAGTTTAAACTCACTACCTTGAAGTTTGCTTCAATCTCATGTTTTTCTACTTCCAGATTATTCTTCTGACAAGCCTGATAGAGTGAGTCCATTGAAATAGGGTCTTCTGGTTCCATTTCGTTATAGAGATTTATCTTACGTATAATTTTTTGAATATCCTCTGCTGTCATTGGTCTATCAAGATTTAAAGACACCCAAATACCTTGAAGATTATAAGTTTTCTGTATCGAGAAATTATTCTTTCCACTTCGTACTATTTTTCCTATGGACTCATCCTTATTCTCTAATATATTCAAAATTATCTCTGCTAAAATTTGTCCATTTAAATGATCTTTACATTCAAAATGAGACTTCTCACATGATGACGAATGTCGACATGGAAAACAATTTAATGTAGGCTGTAAAATATAATTGAAAGCAGGATAGACACCTGTAACTCTGGTGTCCGCAGGACCAAGTGCAATCTCCAACACACGAACACCTAAGTGAGCGCCCAAATGTTTTATGCTTGTATCTACAGAAACCAATAATTCTGCCTTTTCAAGATCCTTTTCTAGATCTGAAAAACTTAAACACAACGGTATTATTCCAAGTTTTCGCATTTGCAATTCGGCTAAATAGGGCTGCATCAAACTCTCTTCGCCCGGACCATAAAGCAAATAGAGCGGTCTCTTAATTTTTGCAGCTGCATAAGTAACAGTTTCTATAAAAGAGGCTACTGGCCAATTCTTTCTTACGTCACTACTTAAAACTTGAAAGAAGATCCCCGATCTAGCTTTAGTCTCTAGCTTTTTATTTTCATCTCTTTGATCTTTAAGGTCCAGAGACCACCTTATGATATCGGTATTATTAAAAAGCTCAGTTTTTTTTGTGGTCTGATAATCATTATAAAATCTACTCCATGAATTAGTAAATTGAGGTATGCCCGCTTTAAAGAAGACTCCTTTCTTATATTTAGAATCCAACTGACCGTGTAGCAACGCACTTAACTTATTTGGGGTTAAATTATACGAGAAATCATACGACTCTTTTGATACCTCGTTCACAAAATCAATAAGATTATAATGAGCTGAAAACAAGTGAGCATTTTTCTCTCCCATTGATTTTTGTAAAGCCACCCTAGGGAAATAAAAAATTTTCTTAAACTCATTGAA
>JAGRAA010000384.1 GCA_020435185.1 Bdellovibrionales bacterium
TTAAATCACAAGATGCTGTAAATACTGGTGTAACAGTAAATGATTTAGTTACTGCTATTTCTGGTCCTGGGGTAATTATAACTAACGCTAATTTAAATTGTCCAAATGGTGCCTACGGTACTTTTAGCGGTGGGGCTGGTAGTAAGATGGATTTACAGAAATTCAAATTTAGTTTTTATTCAATCTAAACAGTTTGAAGAAAGTGTAAAAAGATGGGGTGGGGTAGATACAGAGATTCAATATCTTCCTAATTGGGCTCCCCAATTATTTGAGACACATCTTAAATCTAAAAATGCAAACTCTGAATCTAAGATAAAATTACTCTTCGCTGGAAATTTAGGAAGAGCGCAAGGGGTGAGCTATTTATTAGATGCAATGAATATTCTAAAGAATGAAAATGTAGTTCTGGATATATATGGAGATGGATCTGAAAAACCGTTGTTGATGGATAAAATTAAAAAATTAGATTTATTTGATAAGGTTAAACTTAAAGAGGTATTGCCATTAGAGCAAATGCCAGGTTTATATGAAAAGTATGATGCGTTGGTGGTCTCGTTGATTGATGATAAAAATCTAGAGAGAGTATTACCAAGTAAGGTTCAAGGATATCTCGCTTCGGGTAAACCCATTTTGGCTATGGGAAGTGGAGAATTAAAAAGAGTTATAGTTGAATCCGAATCTGGGTATGTCTGTGATCCAGAAGATGCAAAGAGTTTTTCTGAGATTGTATTGAAGTTCTTAAAGATGAGTCGAGGTGACAGATCTATTTTAGGAAGCCATGGGAAGAATTATTATTTTAATAATTTTTCTAGAAACAATCAAATCAACCAAATTATTCAGCAATTTAAAAAGGCGGGTTAAATGAAAGTTGTAGTTTTAGGCGCCGGAGGAATGCTGGGTCATAAATTGACATTATATCTAAGAAGAGAATTTAAAGTTATTACAACAACAAGAGGTTCTTATCATGAGTATAGTCATTTACATATTTTTAATAAAGATGACCATATCTCTAATTTTGATGTACTTAATGAAAAACACTTGTTTCAACTTCTTGATGATCAGATGCCAGATGCAATTATTAATTGTATTGGTATGACTACACGTAAGATCACTAATGATTTAAGTCCAATGGTTATAAAAATAAATTCTGTACTTCCTCACCAGCTTGAGTCTTGGGCTTGTAAAAATAGAAAAAAAGTAATTCATTTTAGTACTGACTGTGTATTCAGTGGTCAGAGGGGAAACTATAAAGAAGATGATCTTTCGGATGTTCAAGATTTATATGGGATGTCTAAAAGATTAGGAGAGATTGAAAGTCGGTGTAGTCTAACTATTAGATCTTCTATTATTGGACAGGAAATTGCTCATTTCACCGAGCTGATAAGTTGGATTATTTCTCAAAAAGGGCAAACAGTAAAAGGTTACAAAAACGCCTTTTATACGGGTGTAACAACCAACTATATGGCCTACTTTGTACGAGAGTTCCTGAGGCAGAGATTAGAACTATATGGACTCTATCAACTAGCCAGCCCAAAAATATCTAAATATGATCTAATCGAATTGGTTAACAATAAATTAGAGTTGGATATTAAGATAACACCAGACGAAGGTTATAAAGCCGATAAAAGTCTAGATGGATCTCGACTCTTTGAAGCTGTAAAAAATGTCGATAAGCCTGATTGGAACACTATGATAGACGAGCTGAAATGGGAACATCAATTTTATACTCAGGGGAACTTTCATGATTTTAAAAGATAAAGTTGTATTAATCACTGGCGGAACAGGATCAATGGGTAAAACTTTTGTTAAAAGAGCCTTGTCCGGTAAAGAAGGCTTGCCTCGGAAATTGATTATTATGTCTCGTGATGAAGCAAAACAACACTATATGAGAGTGAGTTATGCAAAGTTGAAAAACACGACTGATGAAATCATTTATCAAAATTTTAATAACTTATTAGAATTTAGAATTGGCGATGTTCGAAATTATTCGGATGTTTTAAGCGCTATGCAAGAGGCAGATATTGTAGTTAACGCTGCGGCTTTAAAGCAGGTGCCTATTTGTGAATATTTCCCTCACCAGGCGATAATGACAAATTGTCAGGGCGCTGAAAATATTGTGAGAGCCGTTCGTGAAAACGACCTAAAAGTTCAAACAGTGGTAGGGGTTAGCACGGATAAGGCCTG
>JAGRAA010000385.1 GCA_020435185.1 Bdellovibrionales bacterium
GAATATCCTGGATGGATGATAGAACGACAAGCGTCTTACCGCAACCAAATGGCAAAAGAGTAGGAGAGAAAAAGGACCTATAAAGGTCCTTTTTTTGTTTCTACATACTGTTTAAAGTTGTTCAAAATGGCTTGCCAGCCGTTTCTTTGCATTTCTTCTGGATTTACTTTTTCTGCCTCAAATACAGTTGTCACTTTTATGGATTCCCCCGAGGGTTCAAAGGTGGTTTTTACAACTCTGTTATCTTCTAGGGTATAAACAAGTTTTTTGTGTTTTTCTACTTCATTCTAGATAGCGACAAGATCAAATCCAAAGCTTCCGTCTTTAGCCTCCATTCGAGCTGAATACTTGCCTCCTACTTTTAATTCGTTTGAAGCCGTTGGGCAGTGCCAATCATCAGAAGCAAAGTTCCATTTCGTGATATCTTCTGGAGAAACCCAGCTGTTCCAAACCACTTCTAGTGGGGCCGTAATGACGGCTTGTATTTGAATATTCATAAAACTATCCTCCTTAAAATTAGTTCATCGAATGTAGACCTATAAGATTGCCTTCGGTATCATTGACTAGAGAAATAAAACTGTATTCACCAATGGAAAATTTCGATTTATGGATGGATCCGCCGCTTTCTTTTACTCGAGCTTCTTCAACGGCACAATCTGCGCAGGCAAAGTATATTACAATGCTATTCTTTCCAGAGGGGGCTCCCGGCATTTTAACAAGAGCGCCATTTGATCCGTAGTTTTGCATGCTTCCAGGAAAGCCACACATTTCTAATTCTCCTGCGGATTCAGGGGTTATCATGGAATCTAGTTCCTTATTTAAGACAGATTCATAGAATTTCTTTGCTCTACTCATATCTTCAACATAGATTTCAAACCAACCCACAGAATTGACCTTCATTTTTTTCTCCTTGTTATTTTTTTTCTACTTTTAAATCTTCAATTATTATTTTATTCATTTTAAGCATGGCTTGCATAACTTCTCCTGTTTTATCGGCAGAGAGTAAACTCCCTAATTTAAGAGGAGTGACTTGCCAAGAAACTCCAAATTTATCTTTCAGCCATCCACATCGACCTTCGGAGCCACCATTAGAAGTTAATTTTTCCCAAAAGTAGTCGATTTCATTTTGGTCTTCGCAAGCAACAACAAAAGAAATAGCTTCATTAAATTTAAAATGTGGTCCTGCATTCATTAAAGTAAATTGTTGGCCACAAAGCTCAACACTGTAGACTTGCGCTTCTCCAGAAGGTGTATCGTTTATTTTGTCGGGTTCACTCATTTTCGAATTATTAAATATGGAGGTATAAAATTTTGCAGCATCTCCGGCTTCTTTATCAAACCATAAAAAGGGAGTTATTTTTTGTAATGTGCTCATTGGGGTCCCTCTTCTTCAAGTTGTTTTTTTAGTTTTAACAGCCCTGAGTCAAAGGCGGCATTCATCATACTAGGCATCACGAGTTTAAAGTATCTTCTGAAATAACTATAATCTTGAGTCATTGCCCATGTGACGTTAGCTCCGTTTGATTCAGGAGTGATTTCCCAGATGACGTCGGCCTTTCCTTCAACGGGAGCGATAAAGGCCATAGCGATTTCTATTTTCTTATCTTGTTCGATTGAAGAAACGGTCATTATTCCTTTTCCTACTTTTTCGCCTTCCCAAGAGTAGGTGGAGCCAACTCCGCTCCCTAGAACCATTACTTGAGCTTGAGGTTCGGCTTCGAGAAAAGGATTCCAAGTTTTAAAGTTATTAAGGTCTTCAATGTATGCAAAAATCTTTTCTGGGGAAGCAGAAACAAAAGTGGACCGTTCAATTTGTAAACGCTCTCCTAAAAAGGCAGGGAGGATGAGTAATAATGCTAAAATTAGGCCTAGAGCCATGAAAATATATTTCACGAATGTCCTTTCTGTAAAAATGATTCTTCAATCCATGTGAGCCCAATAAAGTTTGGATATCTCAGTGCTTTTTTATGCTGACATAGATCAGTCGTCTTCACAAGTTAGCACTGTACTAATAGCCTAAGGAATTCTGTTGGAAGACATGAGCTCTAAAGAAAAAATGATTCTTGCTGCCCTCGATTTGTTTCACTCTCGGGGAGTCAATGCGACGGGGATCAGTGAAGTTCTTAAGAGATCTAAGACAGGAAAAGGCCAGTTTACCCACTATTTTAAAAATAAGGATGGTCTGATTAGAGAAGTGGTTTCGTATTTAATAGAGGTCATACGATCGGGCCAGGCAGGAACGGGCTACGATATAAAAGATTGGGTTGAGCTTGAGGGTTGGTTTGAATCCTACATAGTTTT
>JAGRAA010000386.1 GCA_020435185.1 Bdellovibrionales bacterium
AGACTACAATTTACATCCGAAAAAAAAGAAACCGCCGTTTTATTTAAAAAATCTGCGCTTGCAGAAAAACTTCCTTTGATTTTAAAACTTGTCGTATACGAAGGACTTTGAGGTAAGGTCGACGAAAAAATAGGCTTACCCGGCTTGAGTGCATCATGAGTATAGTCTAACAAATAGGTACAGGAACTGCTGTTTCCTGCCTCATCGAAAACTTTGGCGTAGACATTTGTAACATTATTTGAAGGAACTGCGATTTGAGTACCCACCCCAGTAAATTGAGATGCTGCCGACTCTCCGATCTTATTGGCACAGGCAGAGGAATCATAAAATGATACTTCATAAGGAGGCAATTGACTTGCACCTGGCGTACTTGCTGTTCCTTTTACCAATGGAGTGATAGAACTCGCATTTGGAGTAACGGGACTCACTGAGCTATAAACTGGAGGATTTGGATTTATCGTATTGTGAATGAAGGTTTTAAAAAAATGACAAGTAGAATAATTGTTAAATTCATCACGGGCGATAGCATAAATATCTGTAGTAGAATTGACTGGAACCGTCACTAAGATCCCTGAAGAAATCAATTGGCCACGTAACCCACTGCCAATTGAGAGAGAACAACTTGAATCATTGTAAAATACCACATCGACAATACTAGGATCGGCCGTTCCCATCATATAAGGCTGGTTACTTGCATTGGTTGGCGATAAAGGAAATGAAAAGTTAAATGAAATGTCAGGAGCAGGAACATTTGAATGCTCATAACTGGCATGAAAAACACACTCTGAGTTATTTCCCTCAATATCGGAGACTGTCACATAAATATTATTATTAAAGTTCTCTTGCAGAGTTAAACTTATACCTCCATTTTCATATTCAGAAGGAGTTCCCTGACCCACTAAATTTGTACAGTACTCGTCATCATAAAATTTCAAAGAATGAGTATAAAGAGCCACATTCCCTTTAATAGTGGGATTTGCGGTAACGTTAGTTGGCGAATTAGGACTGGTACTTAAAAATGTAGGTGCATTGGGAGCAAAAGTATTGTGCTTATATGAAGTCATATACACACACTGAGAAGCATTCCCAGAAGAATCAAAAGCCTTTGCATAAATCATTGTGGTGGAGTTTTCATTCACTCCTGCAGACACCCCTGTAGAATTAAAGGCCGCTTTGGCTCCACTACCAATAGTTGATAGGCATAAAAAATCACTATACAACTTCACAGTCAAGGTATCCGAAGACGTTGATCCGTAGACTAAAGGAAATAAATTGCTATTGTTCGGAGAAGTGGGAGAAATTCCCGCATACACAGGGTCAACCGGAGGAGTAGTGTCATAAATGTAAGTGGTAAGCAATGCACATGCTGATTCATTTCCGAGCGAATCCTCTATTTTAGAATATATATTATTAATGCTATTTTCAGAAACAGTTATCGATAAACCACTACTTGTAAATTCAGTCGGATCACCCTGGGCGATTTCATTAAGACATGCTGAATCATCAAAAATTCTAATCAACGAAGCTTCAGCAATAGCCGTCCCTTTTATCTTTGCTGTCCCGGAAACATTTGTGGGCGAGAGTGGATCGGACGAAATAAATACAGGACTATCCAAGATCTGATTTCGATGTTCAAATTCCGTCAAATAAGAGCACGCTGAACGCTGTGCTAAGGAATCTGAGACCACAGCGTAAATCTGACTCACCATATTTTCGGGAAGGTTGGCCTGAATCCCATAGGTTATAAAATCATTGGCTGATCCTTGCCCTACCTTAACAGTGCACTGATTGTCTGTATAAAGTTCAACCGAGCCAGAACTAGGAAATACTTTCGCTTTCAGTCCAGGAGAATGGTTCACTCTTGAGGGGGATAATGGAGAAATTGAAATATATTGTATAAGTTCCGGTCGAGTTTCTTTAGGGACATAATTATAAAACAATAAGCAGTCATTACTAGCCACAGTTGAAACATAGATATCTCTTGCATTATTATCAGGAAGAGAAAGTACAACTCCGTTTGTTGGCAAATCTTGTGCTAAGACTTGCCCCACCGATGAACCTTCACAGGTCGGCGCCAAGTAAAACAAAAGTGTATCGAGGGAGTTAATATTTTCCATTCCTACGGATCCTTCAAATTTTATCTCCAATAAATTTGCTGCGTAATCCAACAAAGTCACTTGACTGACATTCACTGGGCGAGGAGTAGAATAATTGGTAATTTGTCCCTGTTTGCAAGACATCAAAATAAATCCAAAAATAAATAAGCTTACCCTGCCCATCATTTTATAGCCCCATCATAAGCTTAGTAGAATTATTCAATCCATCGACAAAAATTAAATCCACGGCTCCGTCATTATTAAAATCATCCACGTTGACGCTAATTGTATCTATATTTGTAAGGATATCCTTTGTGGTATTGTAGTCTCCCACTATAGATCCGTTTAAAATGGTTGCTTTTTGACTAGATCCATTGCCCACCACAAGATCCTCGTAACCGTCACCATTAAAATCTCCCATTTTAATTGAATTAGGAAATGCACCTGCAGTGTAATTGGCAGCTGTCCCTAATGTGCCATTAATCTGTCCAAATAGAACACTTACAGACGCTGAAAGATTGTTTGCTACAGCCACGTCTATGAATTGATCTCCGTTAAGATAACCGGCCACTATACTATTAGGGCCCGTTTGTACACTGTACTCCGATGGCGCTTGAAAACTACCGTCTCCATTGCCGTAATAGACTCCTACTTTTCCAGCCGATTGATGAGTGACAATGATGTCTAAATTACCATCACGATTCAAGTCTACTGCTACAAGTGCTGAGGGCTGCGCACCTGTATTTGTATCCGATCTTAAACCAAAAGAGCCTGTTCCATCTCCTGGGAAAAAAGACATTTTATCGGCTCCACTATTGGTCACCATCATATCTTTATCACCGTCATTGTTAAAATCCGACAAAATCACCTGTGTTGGTTGGTTGCCGGTAGCATATATGTTGGGAGTATTAAACCCACCGACTCCATCACTAAGAAATACTTGTATAGTATTTACACTAGAATTCACCACAATTAGATCTACAAATCCATCGCCATTAAGGTCATCAGATTCTGCAAAAACAGGACCCGTTGATGTGTTGAGAGTAAGATAAAGAGAAAACAAACCTGAACCATTACCAACCATTATTTGAATTTTATTGTCCCCTCCACTTACAATTGCCTGATCTTTAAATCCATCACCGTTAAAATCATTGATCTCAGTGTATTTGACACCATTTCCCCCATTGCTATTGAAGCCCAAAACTCCACCCAGTTGCGAAGGTATAACTTGAACTTTCTTATCTCCACTAGTTACGACCACTAAGTCGGGATAAGCATCATTGATAACATTTGCAGTGGTAATATCCACCGGGCTAATTCCCACTGCTATTGGAGTCTTTATAGTAAACGTTCCATTGCCCATGCCCATAAGCACTGAGAGATTGCTGTCAATGCCATTGGTAACAAAAACATCTACATTCCCATCACCATCGATATCTTTTACTGTATGAGCAACAGGCCCTTGACCGACTGGAGTATTATTAGCAAAATTAAATATCCCCGCGCCGTCATTTAAAAGCACACTAAAATTATTGTCCGCATTATTCACCACTGAGATATCTAAAAATCCATCGTTGTCATAGTCAGCCACTTTTATCCCAGAGGGGGCAGTTCCCGTAAACGCCGTATTAGGAGCCAAAAAACCTCCTGCTCCATTGTTTTTATACACAGCCACACTATTGGTAGCGGTGACTACTATGGCAAAATCTAAACCATTAACTTTATCAAAGTCTCCTACCTCAACACTACTTGGAGAGGTTCCTGCCCCAGTATTTATGAAGGCCGGTGCACCAAAAGTACCATCTCCGGCTCCGTAACGAAGAGCCACTAAATTCGAACTGATAGACACCATGACGAAATCTAAATGATTATCTCCATTAAAATCCCCAATCGCGAGATCTACCGGAGAAGATTCACTTCCATCTATTGTAGTACTTAATGGACTTTGAAAACTTCCATCTCCATTTGAAAGAAACACTTGATAACGATCGCTACAACTAATGACAAGATCAATATGACCGTCCTCGTTTAAATCCCCTGATTTCATAGAATAAGGCGACCCACCACCGCAAATTCCATTTATACGAACTTGGTTTGAAAACTGGCC
>JAGRAA010000387.1 GCA_020435185.1 Bdellovibrionales bacterium
ATGCCGTCTTCATTGTAATCTAGAATTTGGATTTTATCGGGACCATTGGTTACAGAAAATTTAAAATCAAAATTACCATTATTGTTAGTTGTCCCCAAAACACCGATAGAAGCGGTGGTTAACCCACTGCCTACCACATCGGGCAAAGCAGAACCTAAGGGTTTAATCGCCACTCTTGAATTATTTGCACCATAAAGCTGTTTAACTGAGGTTGAAATATAACCATCACTGTCACTCACTAGGTTGGTCGAGCCATTAAAATAAAGATCCCCTCCTGCTTGCGATAAAACCACGGGAAAGGCAGACACTCCGTTTTCAAAGCGATCTAAGATTTTAAATTTCAAGACATCGG
Source organism: Bdellovibrionales bacterium (assembly GCA_020435185.1). Taxonomy (GTDB): domain Bacteria; phylum Bdellovibrionota; class Bdellovibrionia; order Bdellovibrionales; family UBA1609; genus JAGRAA01. The sequence continues at coordinate 353 of JAGRAA010000387.1, forward strand.
TGAAATCTAAACCCACTGTTTGAATTTGTCCATCCCCACTATCCGCGGGAATAAAAAAATGGTCCGGAGCATCCGGTGAGGTAGTGATGCTGACCACCTTAGTAGCACCTAATGAATCTATTATGGTAAGTTTGTCTACCACACCCGCTAATGTTCCCGCGGTATAAGTTTTTGTATTGGAATCAAAGCTAGCTCCAGAATTATTTTCGGTAAGTGCGATTGAATAGCTTTCGCTTCCTCCTTGAGGTGCAAAAGTCTGGCTATTGGCCACTATCAACGTGGGATCATTAGGGATCACCACAAGATCTCTCTTCTTCCAACTCAGATTGACACTTGATGAATTGCCCGCCAAATCACTTTGAGTGACGGTCAGTGCATAGTCGCCTTCGGCAAATTGGGTCACAGGCAAAGAAAAGCCAGAACTCTCACAGGTTGTTAACCCAAACCCATCTCCAGAAAGTGAAAGGCTAGATCCGGTTTCACAAGCTCCAGTTATTGTTAATGTAGTTTCAGAAGATTTATAATCTAGGATAGGAGGGTAAATAATATTAGGAGGAGAAATACTTGATTTTCTATGCCAATTAAAAGATACAGGATCTGAAGATATCCCACGGTCCGATTGAGTGATATAATAACTATAGTCTCCATCCGAAGTAGCAGAAAGATCAAAACTAAATTGGCCGTTCAAACAAATTGTCGATTGAAAAGAATCTCCAAAAAGTCTCACTTGGTACTCTTCGATACAAATGCCTTTTAAAGAAAAACTACTTTCGTTGGAATAATAGGGATTTTCACTTGGCAAAGAAAGCATCACTGTTTTTATATCAGGCGTGAGAAAACTTGGACCATTGGGCCCCTCTTTAACAGAAGCACTTTGCTTGCAGGCGACAAATTGAAGACTTGAGAGCATCGAGAGACACAAAAGTGCGCCTCTCCCCTTGGCTTTTTTGAAATAATAAAACAACGTCCAATCTTGCAAAATTATGTTCCTCTTAATATAGCTATCCTATTTTGGCACCCTATACACTCTATTGGCATAAAAATCAGTGACATATAAGTATTCAGAGTCTCCAGTAATACTGCCCACTGTATCTACCATAAATGCACCTAGTTTACTTCCCACTCCAGCTCTGCCGCCTTGACACCACTTTGGAGTTGTCCCAGTGGCACCGATACAGCCCGCTTCCCCTCCAGTAGGAGTAAAATCTGGATCTATTCCACCTTTCCATCCAATCACGTTTCCGGAAGTCATATCCATTTTTAGTATTTGCATAGGGTTGTTACTATTCGCCTGTGCACAGGAGATTCGATTGAGAATATACATAGTACTCCCATCAATCCAAACACCCATAGGCCTAGAACACCAGGCTCCCCAAGTGTTTACCTCATTGCGATCACTTGACCAGGTTCCCGTATAAAAGTCTCCCTCTGCTTTAACTGCACTCAACCATTCTCCATTTGTATTATACTTTTCAATTCTTCTATTTTGCCCATTTCCTAGGTATAAATAGGTGCCATCAGTGGCAATGGTGGCTGTCCATTCATCATTAAAATTAAAATCTCCACCTTTACTATATTGATAATCTCCTGCTTGAGAATCTCCATCCACACACCATCCACTTTGTGAAACCGTGTACATCCCATTGCTCGCAGGAGAACACCCTGAAGTCGGACTTGTATTCACTCGACCAATCCAGCCGACAAATGCTCCGGTGGTCGCATTATACTTGGAGACGTTGTATGAATTTCGATTAATTACATATAGATAGCCTCCCAAATAAACTATTCCCTTAGGCGCATTCATATACCCATAGCCATTACCCGATTGAGACATCCCTCCTTTACACCATCCCGGCGTATAAGTATTCACCGGAGCACCCGAACATCCCGGATCACCCGCAGTTGGCCTCCATCCAGAGTTACTGGAGATTCTTCCAATCCAGCCCCCATAGCTGCCGTCAGAAATCTTAAATCTCTGCACTCGATGTAAATAGTCATCTGTCACATACAACCAAGTTCCATCAGTGGTTATTCCTAAAGGATGTCTCATCACTCCGTCCACATCGTCATCAATCATCCCGTCATCACCAAAGGTCCATTCTGGATAGAAATTTGCTCCCCTACACCATGCTGGACTGGGCCCCATACCATTTGCCGTAGAACACAGTGGGTCTCCCCCTGTAGGTTTTGACGTCATCCCACCAACCCATCCAATGAGTTCTCCGGTGTATCGATTAAGTTTTTTTATCCTTGATCCATCCCGCTCCACTAGAAAAATATAATCGCCATAAGTTAAAATCCCTGTGGGAGAATACATAGCCTTATCACCAAAGCCGATTCCTTCTGCTGGAGTGCTTCGATTGGCCGTCCATTGATCTGGACTCTCATCACTAAGGGCTATGGTTCCTTGATAAACTCCCGTCACGGCATCAAATTTTTTGATCCCCGGAAATCTCTCTCCACTAACCAAAATACTTCCATTTCCATCGTAGGTCACCGCCCTCGTCGCGATGAATGAATCACTATCAAATCCGGCTTTTCCAGTACCGCCGATACACCACCCTGGTGTATTTTGATTTGAACTTAACGAATTGCAACCCGCATTCCCTGACATTCCCGAAGGGTTGGCTACCTTACCCATCCAACCTTCGATCAACCCAGTAGAATCGACCTTCAACACCCTTTCACTATCCGCTACATATAATTTAGTACCGTCTGTGGTTAAACCAATTCCACCTTTCCAGTTATGATTCATATTAGGGAGTTTTCCTAAGAAGGCTCCCGAAGCCACATCGTAGGTGTTAATATTCGTCCCTGAAGCATTATCAATTAAATATAAAACTCCAGACTGAACTAGCATTCGTCGAGCATAGTAAATTCCGCCATCCACACTACCATTATGATTGTAGGGGACTGCCCTCTTATATTCTCCTCCCATACACCAGCCACTCGACACTGTATCTTCGGCATCACCACTACAAGCCCCTGTGGGAGGAGTCGTTTTCACCATCCCAATCCAACCCGTAAAAGCACCAGTGGATTTATTATAACGTAAAATCGCACCCTCAACCCCAACATATAAATAGGTAGAGTCTACAAGAACTGCTCGCGGATAATACATTCTTCCATCCCCTGCCCAATAGCCACTACCCCAACTCTCTGTACGGGCTCTTCCTCCCATGCACCAACCAGGAGTAGGCATATTAATTGTCGTACCCAACGAACAGCTCGATGGCCCTCCTGTGGCCGCACTGTCAGGAGCTTCATCATAAATATTTCCAATCCATCCATCAAAGGCACCCGTAGCCATTTCATAGCGAGTGAGAGCATGCTGGTTATGGTTTACTACATATACATAATTATCATCCACAGCAATATCCATTGGCCCTTGAAGTCCCCCATCTGGAACTTCTCGATCTCCCGCCCAATGGGGCCTTCCGCCCACACACCATCCCGGTAAAGTTTTAAAGTTGGCCGTATTCACACACAGAGCTGTACTTGGGGTAACTTGATTACTGCCAGAAGCACCCACTCCATTTTCATAACGAATTCGCCCCATCCATCCTAAGTACTGATTATTTTGATAATCAAACTTCATAATTTTATGATTGTTGTAATCTGCAATAAACATATATTGATAGTCGGGGGAAAATTCTATGTCGTAGGCTCCACTAAAGCCATCATACCTTGAAGATACGGGCTTTATCCCTGACCGTGGTGGCATCATTTGATCTCGTCCGCCTTCGTCTACTCCTGTCCCAATCCATCCCCAATCGGCCAAAACAGTATGAGCTAAAGTTCCGGTGGTTAATACACTCGCATTGTCAGTCGCCGTAAGAGTTAAACTCGCTGGGTATTGACCTCTAAAATAAAAATCTTTTGAACCCTCTCCAGAAGAAAAACTTAAGCTGGCAATGGATGTAGAACAATCACTTGAATTGAAAAACTTTCCAGCCACTCCTTCCCCACCGAGGTTAGCCGTAATGGGAGTTACTGCATTTGCTGGATCCCCCAAACCATCGAGGGTTTTTACCGTAAAAGGTCCTTTACACTCACTCGAAGTGGATTGTACAGGTCCAGTAACTTCAAATGCAGAAGGTGAAACGATTAGCTGAACAATACTTGAGGCATTGATATCACCTAAAGCGTCGTATATATTGATGTCCAAAATTTCAGAGGCAATACCTTTAAAATATAAAGTAGCGGTTGAACTTCCGTCTGTCACAATTAAATCGGTGGAACTCCCAGCTCCTCCACAAGCTGGAGAAGTATACATTTTACCCGTAGTGGACACCCCATTGATTCCGTTTATTTTTAGACTTGTGTTCCCGTCACTCACCACATCATTACCTTGAGCATCTTTTAAGGTCACCGTGAAGGCGGTACTACATTGACCAGCCACAACAGTAGAAGGACCTGTGAACGTCAAGTCACTCGCTGTGATAATGATATCTTGAGGAATGGACGTCGTTTGTAATATAGAATTCACATCAGCCACGTTTACACTTAATGTTTCACCCTTTAAATCTTTTAAATAGATGACTGTTTCACTATTAGGTAAAGCATTTAGCTGCGAAGCAAAGTTCGTATAATTCAAAATCGAAGAACAACTTGAGTCCGAATAAATATTCGCCTGGCTTCCCGTTAAACCAGTAAGCATCAGGCTTGCACTAGAGTAAAAACGTCCTTTACTCCCATCCTCTGCAAGAGGTGTAATGGTAATTTTTGTTGAACAGTTCCCTGCCGGAACAGTGAGTGTTCCTCCTCCAGATTTTTCAGCTAAGAAATTAATCTTATTTGGATTAATATTAATGCTTAGGCTCCCTTGAGTCAAAACTGCCGAAGTGTCGGTTCCAGTAACAGTGAGCTGCTCAACTTTGCTATTTTTTAAATATATCGTTCTAGAGTTTGTTCCGGGAGTAAATGTAATAGAACTTCCAAGAATACTCCCTCCACAAGTATTGCTGGAGTATATTTGAGAAAAAGACAATCCTCCAAGCTGTATAGTCGTATTTTGAATAGCATTAGCTGGATTTCCTCCACTGTCCTGCAGTTGCACGGTGATCGCAGCAGAACAACTTCCACTTAACACATCAGTTGGTCCAGTAATACTCACAGCCTGAGGGACTCCCGCTGTAATATTAAAGCTATTGCTATACGCAGGAGTCAACGAGCCGGAAGAAGCCACCAAGTTATACCCATTTTTAGTGATGTCTATGCCTAAATCCAAGAACTTAGCCACTCCGCCTACAGCAGATATATTGGTTGTTCCCATTAAGGTCGCGCCCCCAGTATTCGAAGCGATATTCATAGAAACTGTCAGAGTTGAATTTGCTCCACTGGTAACTCTATTTCCTTGAGCATCTTGCACTTCCACATGCACATCGTTGAGCCCGAGTCCTCCTGACGGAGAGTTTATCGGCTGTTGAGAAAAATATAATTTTGTCGCTTCTCCCGCTGTAAACGGCGCGAGAGCTTGAACACTAGACAATCCAGCAGGACTAGAAACTGAAAGTATCCGTGCAGGCGGTAAATCATCAGCAACGGTGGTACTAATAGACCCATTGGTTTGACCTGAACTGTCCGTATTAAGAAAGGGCTGTATTAAAAAATCACCTAATATGTTACTAGAAAAAGTAGGTTTAATCCCACTCACTGGATTGCCAAAACTGTCTTTTAAGGCAATTATGACGGTATAGGTATCCGTTCCATTTGCCGTTAAGGCACTTGCTGGAGGAACGGCAGGTTCAATTGTAATCAAGGATAAAGATGAATCCACGTTTCCAGCCGTAATGTTAAACTGGCTGGATTCCACTTGAAGGACACCCGTACCAAAACTTTGCCCTGAGGTATCTTCTTTTTTTGTGACTATTAATTTCGCACCGGCTTCCTGAAGATTAATGTCAGTAAAAGTGGCTACCCCAGCAACTGCGTTGACGCTATAGGTTCCTCTTAAACTTCCCACTGTAGGAGAATTTACCGACATTTCTAAAGTAATCAATGCAGTTGAATCTGGCCCCCCTGAAACTATGTTTCCATTTTCATCCATCACATGAATGACCGGTTGCTGGGACAACGATTCTCCCGCAGCTCCATTACCGGGCTGAGTGGCAAAAATAAGTTCATAAGCTTGCCCTAACGATTGAAAAGATACCGTTTCTAAATTATTATCTGAATACCCTTCCACGCTAACATTAGCTTTGCAGGTGTAGGTTAAATTTGGGGTTAGGTCTGTTAAAGTAAAATCAGATTTGGTTAAATTTCTAATGTTCGCATATACCTGATACTCATCGCTAAGGTTTGTTTTACAATAGATATTGATTTCTAAGGCCTCACTTTCCTCAACATTTTGAAATTTAATTTTTGCCGAAGAAGAACTAATAACTGTCACGCCTGAAACTCCTCCATAAGGAATACCTACCTGATCATTTGTGTTGACGTCTTCTTTTCCATTTTTATCAATCGCTCTCACCCGAAAGGTATAGTAAAAACCTTCGGATAAACCAGCAATGGTGGCACTAGAGGCTAAAGAGTTCACAGACTTTATAAGTTTCGGATTTTGCGCGATAGTCACATCATAGACGTTGTATCCGATCACCCTAGGGTCTTCTGAAGAATCCCAACTTAATTTAATCTTTGAAGAAGAAAGAGTCTGTACCTCAGTAAGGCCAATAAAACCACCATAACTTTCCCCAGCCCCTGTGTCTAAAACAGCCTCTTCTTTTGGCAGACATGATGTTAAAAACATCATGGATATCAATAAAAAATACTTTATCATATACGCTCCACAAACATTTAGTTTGATATGGTTTCTTATCGACATTTGACTAGGAAATCTTAATTTTCTGTAAACTTTAATTAATATCCTCATTAAGGATGAGATTTTCAAATAATTATGCCTCAAAACGATACGAAATATTCAGCATTCAAAAATAATTATTTACACTTTCTCAAATTTA
>JAGRAA010000388.1 GCA_020435185.1 Bdellovibrionales bacterium
GATCAGCTTTAGTTATATTTATACTCTGGGACTATGTGGCCTTTTACTTTTTTTGGCATTATAAAAATTGGGCGAGAAAATATATTTTATCTATAGGAGTTTTTTATCTTATTGGATGTTTCTTCGATTTTAATTTCTTACAGTTTTTCTACGGATTGATTACTGTTTATTATCTATTTGGGAAACAGGCCCGAAAAGAATTTTTTCCTTATCCACGAAGAAGACCGTTTGATCTCTAAGGTTTTTCAATAAATTTTATACAAGTGATTTCAGAAGGAACCCATAGGCGCGTGGGAGGACCCCAAAATCCGGTTCCTTGATTGACGTATACCCAAAGTTTGTCTTTGTGCAAATTTAACCCTCTGAGATAGGGGTTAAACCATCCGACCACCTGGCTAAATGGAAAAAACTGCCCAGCATGAGTGTGGCCACAAAGCATGAGATCAAATCCTGCATCAAAAGCCTCTAGACAGCTTTTGGGCTGATGAGCTAACAGAATGTTTAGAAAATCTTGTTTTTGATCTTTTGAGAAAGCATGATTCGGGCTAGAGAAATCACCAGCTCTGATGGTATGTGCTGAGTAATCAGGGACACCACCGATCCACAGACTATGATTAGATGTAAGATGTAGTCTCTCGCCATTATTATTTAAAATTTTCATTCCAAGATCCTTAACCTTGGTTTCCCATTCGTCGATATTCCAATAGTATTCATGGTTTCCACTGACATAATATATGCCAAATGTACTTTTTAGATTCATAAGTGGCTCTAAGTCCTCGACTAAATGTGAAACCTTGCCATCCGCTAGATCTCCGGTGATAGCAATTAAATCAGGATTCAGACTATTCACTTTTTCCACAACGTTATGAACATAATTTTTTTTAATGATTGGGCCAACATGAAGATCACTGATTTGTACTATTTTAAAATCAGCGAGTTCCGGATAATAGTTTTGAATGGGTACATTTACTTTTTTTATCAAAGGACCTTTTACTGCGGTGTAAACACCCCAGAGGTTGGCAACAATACTTATAGCAATAGTAGATAAATTGATCAAAAAATGTTGTTGTTCCGATAAATTAATCCATAGTTCGGCAAGAGTGATTAGTAGATCTTTAGTGAGTGCTGCAAGAAAGAGATGGGTGATTAATCCTAGAGAAAAGTATATATAAAAAACAACTTTGTAATGAGAACTCATAAAACTTGAGCTGGTCCATCGCCAAAGCTGTAAAACAAAAGTTACGATAAAGACACATAAAATAAATGTGCGCACGATAGGATTGGTAGAAAGTTCGTTAAATAAGCTAAACCACGTGTAAGACCAAATTAGTGTTAAAAATATAAAACCAATCAATGAAAAAATGAGGATTCTCGAGTTCGGAAAGATTTTAATTTTTTTGGCCATGGGTTAAATAGTAGTATAATTTATAAAAAATAACTATCATTAATGTGTGATAAATATGAACCATTGTAGCTATCTATTAAATTACACATATACATGAAGCTTTAATAAATTTTAATGATTAGACATGAGGTGTAGCGTGAAATCCAAAATCGATGAATATATAAGCAACTTAAAAAATTGGAAAAATGAAACAATAAAAATGCGTGAGATTATATTGAGCTGCAACCTTAAGGAAGAAATAAAATGGAGTAAGCCTTGTTATACTTTAGATAAAAAAAATATCGTTGTTATTCAGGGTTTTAAGTCTTACTTCGCGGTTTTATTTTTTAAGGGCGTGTTGATGAAAGATCCTAAAAAAATTCTAGAGAAAACTGGTGAAAACACAAGGGTTGGGCGGCAGCTTAAATTTTTAAATCTTAAAGAAATTGAAAAAATGGAAAAAACCATTAAAACCTATATCGCCGAGGCTATTCGAGTCGAAAAATCGGGAGAAAAAGTAAAAGTAAGCAACGATAAGCTCATTCTTGTGGAAGAGCTTGAAAATCGACTGAAAAAAAACAAAAGTTTAAAAGCCGCATTTGAGCGGCTCACTCCTGGGAGACAAAGAGCTTATAATCTCTATATATCTTCAGCTAAACAGCCTAAAACTAGAGAGTCTCGGATAGATAAATTTGTTCCAAAAATAATGAAAGGCAAAGGAATTCATGATTAGGTTTAAAAAATAATTGAGTTAAAAGGAAATTTTTGAACGAGCTCAGCCCCCTGATCAATGTTGTTTTTACGAATTTCGTTACATACAGGAATTCCTGGTCGGAATCGGATTCCCATGTCAAATTGCCCAGCCTTTAAAAACCCAACGATTTGATGGGAATCTTTTAAAAATACAACAGAACCAGAATTGATATGGAAGGCATCTAAGTTTGTTTGATACTCTCGTTTTACTTGATCGTAGCTTTTGATAAAACCGCCATCTGTATAAGTAAGAGGCATGCCTAGAGGATGTCCAAGCATAGCGAGTTCTACAGAATGAGAAGGTAAATCGGGTAGATTGGCAAATGTAGGAGGTTGGAAATCTTTTATTTTTTTATCTACTTTTAAAATGGCAAAATCTAAGTTTTCATCGAAATTAACCAAAGCAACAGGTTTAAATATATTCTCTATATCCGAAGTAGAGATCTCATTATTTGATGTAAAGTTTAAAATAAATGTTAAATCGTTAAAATCTTCTAGTTTTTTTATACAGTGAAAGGCAGTCAAAACCTTATCATCGTTAACAAAGAATCCTGAACAATGAGCTGAAGTAGGTTGAGAATAAAAACGGTTTTCTTCGCACATACCCCACTGATCTCCCAAGAGAGTAGCGTCTACGGTAACGGTATTCCCTTGAGTTTTTATTTTTTTGCTTTCAACAAGAGCAGCGGGATAAATCCCTTGCTGATTAAATTGGCTAAGGTCTTCTGTGTGAACCAGTTGTCGGTTGTCATTTCCATAGACGCCAGCAAAAGAAATTATAGGAAAAAGTAAAAAGGTTGCAAGAATGAACCGGCGATTTATTTTTGTGTTTAAGAGTATATATGAATATAAAGCTGTCCCCATGTTGACCCTCCCCCAAGACACTTTTGGATGTATCATTTTTGGGAATCCTCAAGAAGAAAAATTCAGAAATTTAAGCGATTTACAGACAGCATAAGATTTCTCTATAAAGGTCATAAGAGCGTTAAATTTTTCTTGCCCTTTCTGATTTTTGAACACAAGCTCATTTTTACGGGCTAAAGTCATTAAGTGAGTTTTGGGAGTGATTTTGGGCAATTTTAGAGAAAACACATATGTATTAATGATGGGCTACCGTCAAGAGCTGGCTAAGGCGCTCGAAAAGTATAAGGTGAAGTATTCCATTGTAACAAACAAGCCACTCAAGAAACGACCAAAACATGTAGACCAAATAATTTTGAGTGAATTCAATGAAGAAGTTGTTTCTGAAATAGCAGAGTTAAAAATAAAACCGACTCATGTTATTGCTGGAGTTGAGGCAGCAGTATATCCGGCTTCTCGAATAAGGAAACATTTCATGGCCAGATTGTCGGAGGATACGTTAGTTCGACGATGTTCAAATAAAGCAGAAATGAAATATTATTTGTGGCAAAAGCAAATTCCGATGACCTCTTTTGTTTTAAGCAAACCAAATCTTTCTTCAGACGAAATTATCGAGAATCTTTCTCTTCCGGTTGTCGTAAAGAAAATTTTAGGCTCCGGGGGTCGGGATTTGGTGCTTTGTAAGAATAAAGATGCTTTAGAAAAGCACCTGGGAAAAGATTTAATCTATGAAAGTTTTATTGATGCTGCAGAGGGGAGTGTTGAGTCTTTTGTGAATAAAGGTCAGATTTTATTTACTAATGTTACGGAGTATTATGTCAAAGGTCATTGTAACGTCGTTCCTGCAGGATATTCCCAAGAAGAAATAGAAAAGATTTTAGAGCTGAATCAAATGGTTTTAAAAAAATTAAGAGTAAGTTGGGGACTTACTCATATGGAGTTCTATCGCCATAAGAAGGGTTTATTATTTGGAGAAATAGCAATTCGGCCTCCAGGTGGGTATATAATGAAGCTCA
>JAGRAA010000389.1 GCA_020435185.1 Bdellovibrionales bacterium
TACTTCATTTACGCCTCTCATTTTGATCTTGAGGCCCTCTATTTTTTTCTTAAGCTCAGAGTTTTCCAATTGAATTTGTTTAATTAATAACTTACTGCTCTCCTCTTCTGATTCTCTATGTTTTTTTATGTCATTTTCTTCATTGACTCTATTTTGCAACCACTGAGTTTTTTTTGTCAGAGCGATTATTTCCTCATTCTTTTGGTCTAATTCAAATTTCAACTTTTGACTGATTTTTTTAACATTTTCAATTTCGTCTTGGCTCTCTTTAAGATGAAGCATAAGAGACGAGATTTTATCTTGTGACTCAACTAAATTCTTTTGATACTGCAGGATCTTTTTTTTCAAAATTGTCTTACTTTTATAATCACTTGACATTAAAAGGCCAAGTTTTTTATTTAACAATTGCTCTTCGCTACACAGTTCTTCCATTTGCTGCTTTAATCTTACTAAACCCTTGGCTTTTCTACTGAGTTGATTTTGCATCTCATTGAATTGAAAACCCATCTTGTTTACCAATTGAATTTCTTTCCAGATCGATTGTTGTATATTGGCAGACGCTTTCAATCCAGAACCTAATAATTTCAAATGTTGATCTAAATAGGGCTCGGTATTTTCTTTGTCATTATGTTCTAAAGATTGTACGTTTCGATCGATATTTTTTCCCATTTGATCATACAAATTCTGTAAGTCATCGACAAACGCTAGATCATTAATTCTCTCACTTTTTAATTCACTATTCATCTTATTTCACCTTCTGAATAACTAAATGTTTAAAATGTTCAAATTCAGAAAATCTATTTTTTTGTTGCATTTCAATAGATTTAAACATTGACTCAATAATTTCTTCCTGATTTGATAGCTCAATATTGTGTTTTGATTTCAGATCAATTCTAGATTCTGAACTAAAGTTAAAATATTTTACGATCTGGTCGTTCAGCTCTTTAAGCTTCAAATACGCTTCTGGGTATACAAGGCTAGCTAAAAACTCTGTCGACTCAAGTTCTTTGAATGCGTTTGTAATTTGAGCTTGCAAAGAACCCCATTCTTTTTTAAAAATTTTAAAGTTTCGCTTCTCACTTTGAAAGTTTTTATTATTAAGTAGTCTACGAACATTTTTATATTGAGAAGTTAACACATTCAGAATCTGCCCTATTTCTAAAAATTCAGAATCAGCTTTTTTAATGACCAAGTTATGGTAGTCATTAAGGTTATTTAAATAGCCTGATCCTTTATCACCAGAAAAAATTTCACCTCGAAACAAAGTAATTTGGTCTCCGCCAATATCACAGTTCACACACTCAATGGTGACATCAAAACGCCCCCGAGGAAGACTTTGAATTTGTAAACTGGAGTTCAAATCGAAAAATGAAAATTCATGATTGATATTTAAGTCTATGGTTTTAAAAAAATTCATATGGCCAACTAACGTTGGTGCAATCCCCTTTAAATTTAATCTATACTTTAGTCCTGTTTGATTGCTCACTATTAAAACTTTACTTTTCTGCATGTTTTTTGAATCAAAAAACAAATGCACTCTTGGTCTATTTTCAGCAGACGGTGTATCTATTAATTGCATAGCAAAGGCAGAATCCTCTGGGCTCAAACCAAATTCCTTCAATTGGTGCTTTAACTCTGACCTTCCTGTATTTTTATAAATAAAGTAGCCAGTAATGCTCGTCATAAAAATGAGAAAAATAAAAGCCATCAACTTTTTAATTCTCGTAGATATTTTGTTGGTTTTTTTTCCACTTGATAAGGGTGAAGCTAAACTAGAAGTTTTGGATTCCTCAATCATATCCAATTCATGATCTATGGGTTTAAAATTACGGGACACTAACTGATCAAACTGTTCATCCGAAAATTTTAAATTTCTATCAGATCCATAGACTTTAAAAATTTCTATATCACCAAATCTAACCCAGTCATTCATGCCTTTTTGCCAAAATTTGTGATCTAGACCTAGGTGCCCTGATGACAAACTATTTTTAATTTCTTGAACTGGTATTGGACCAAAATATTTTTCATCACGAAATACATAGCCATTTTCATTCATAATAATATAAATTTACACCATCATGGCTAAACAAAATATTTCTTTCTCTATCTCCAGCCAGATTGTGAATAATTTCTGTACATTCGGCGGGAGGAATCTAGACTTTAATTCCTTAGTAAATCGCCGAAAAGTCATCTACTAAGGGAGTACCAAACTATGAACTTTTCGCCTATTTTGGGTTTATTTACTGCCGTTTCGGTTGTTATCACCACTATACTTATGTCTACAAATAAACCCGCAGTCTTTATTGACTCTCACGCATTTATAATTGTTGTCGGCGGAACTATCGCAGCCGCTCTGCTAAGCTTTTCTTGGAAAAGCCTTCTGGTCATGCTGAAAGTATTTTTTGGCCGAGTTCTCAAAGGGACTCTTCATCAATACCAAGAGGTAATTGCTGAAATCGTCTCACTGGCTAAAGGCTATCGAGAGAATTCAAATTTTTTATCAGAAAATTTGGACAACATTAAAAATCCCTTTTTAAGAGAAGCCATAGAACTCACCATCGCTGGGGGCCTTTCTAGTAAAGACATAGACATTGTACTTATGAAACGAGCCCAAACTCACCACAAAAGGTATGAAGAAGATTCACATATGTTTTCCACGTTAGCTCGGTTCCCCCCTGCTTTCGGTTTATTGGGTGCGGTTATTGGGATGGTGACTCTCATGCAGGGACTAGGGGGAGAAGACGCTATCAAAACCGTCGGGCCCTCTATGGCCGTAGCTCTTGTTGCCACGATGTATGGGATTGCTATATCAAACTTTATTTTTATACCCCTAGGAGAAAATCTCTCTAAATACAATAAAACTGACAAAACGATTCGACTCATCGTCATCGATGGAGTGAGGCTCATTAGACAAAAGAAGCATCCTCTAGTGGTAGAAGAAAATATAAAAAGCTACTTAATCGCTTCAGAAAGAGCCGCTATCAGTACAGAAAACGACGCAGCTTGAGGAGTTAATGAATTATGTCCACTGCTGAAAAATTTGAAGATCATGAGGATGATGAAGATAGCTCTATAACGCTACTTGATTTTGACGACGGCCCATCTGGTGGTCACGATGATGGGGAGAGCATATGGCTTCTCTCCTATTCGGACATGATGACTTTATTGATGGGATTCTTTGCCTTGCTTACTTCTATGGCCAGCTTTGATACAGAAAAATTTGAAAAAGTGGGCTCTGGAACAGCAGAATTTTTTGGTGGAACCACTGACCAGACATTTTCAAAACTTGGTGAAGAAATTGAAAAAGTCGTAGAAAAAAAAGGACTGAGTAATCAAGTAAAAATTGAAACTAGAAATACCCAAATTACTGTTACGTTTGAGGGCACCCTATTTTTCTCTTCTGGATCAATTGAATTGCGACAAAACGCCCAAGGTCTGATGAAAGAAATAATAAGTATTCTAGAGGAAAAGGCAGGAGAAAAGCGCTTTATTGTGGAGGGCCATACAGACGATACCCCTATTCACAATGGATACCTCGCCAGCAACTGGGAGCTTTCTTCGCTTAGAGCAAGTAGAGTTGCACGACTATTTGAAGAGTATGGATTTAAAAGAGATCAAATTCTAACCATAGGATGGGGCGAGACTCGTCCACTGTACCCTAATAAAAATGACCAAGGGGCACCTATTGCTGAAAACAAAGCCAAAAACAGAAGAGTCATTTTAAAGATTATGAATAAGCTTCCTTTGTAAAATAAAATTTCTAATTAGAGTTATCCATTAGGTACGGACACACTTTGGT
>JAGRAA010000390.1 GCA_020435185.1 Bdellovibrionales bacterium
TGACCTCAATAAAATATTTTTAGTGATGGTTCGGGAGTTTAATAACAAACCGAGTATGCCCATAATTTTTATCTAAAAACAATTCTCCACCTAACCGTTGAACCATTTTGTAAGATAAGCTAAGTCCTAACCCAGTCCCTTTCCCTTCTTCTTTTGTCGTATATTGAGGTCTAAATATTTTTTCTGCAACATCTTCAGAAATGCCATTTCCAGAATCAGTTACAGACACAAAATAAAAATTTCCCTCTATAAATCCGTCGATTTCAATCCATTTTTCTTCTAAATCGGAAACCGCATCAGCTGCATTTTGAATTAAGTTAATCAACACCTGGGTTAATTTAGCTTTTGGACATATGATCTGAAAATCCTCAGGATACTTTTTTACAATGTCTTTCTCTATATCCAAAGTGGCTAACCTTAGACGTTTTGCAGAAAATGACAAGGCCTCTTGAACTATTTTTTCTAAGAACTCCAACCTGACTTTATCCTCTTCACCATTTCTCGCTAAAGATAATAAGTTACCAATCATTGAATTCATAGTTTTTAAGGAGTTTTCAATACTTTCAATACTTTTCGAGTGTCGTTCTTGCTTTTCGGCATTCTTTAGTATGTTTAAATTTGCTACAATCACAGCGATTGGACTTCTAATATCGTGCCCAATTCCTGCCGCTATTTCTCCCAAAAGAGCCATCTCTGTCGCCTGCTCAAACTCTCTTTCTTTTTGAAGACTTAATGTTCTCTGCAATATCACTAATTTTTTAACCACAAACCACCAGATCAAAATCAAAATCAAAATTAAAATTAAAAACAAACTGCTAGTGAGATTAATATTGTAGTCAGCTGTTTGCTGTAATTTGAAAATTTCTTTCTCTAACTCGACGTCTAGTTCTTTCATCCCTTGCGAGTATATCTCTTTTTGCCGATCATACTCACTGGAAAGCAAAACACCTTGAGCCTTTAACTGCTGGTTTTCTTTAACAAGATTAAAAGACAATTCTTCTAGTTTGATCAACTCCTGATTGGCAATTTCTGTAACCTCTGCTCCTTTATAGGATATAGAACTAGGCGCTAATTTTTTAGCAACATCAATAGCCTTATCCAACTTTTCAACCACCAAATAGTATCTTTCTATCCATTTACGACTTCCAGTATAGGCGGCCATACGGGCAGACATGGTTAATACTTCATCATAATATACAATATTGCTTTTTGCTTCTTGAAGCTGAGTAATCTTTTTCGTATTCTCAACGGATTCTATTAAGGCACGTCGACTACCAAAAAAAATAATTAAACAAAAAACAAACGTCGACGTAAACAACAAAAAAAACAAGAATTGAGATCGGTTCCTCATCATTTTCCTTCAATTTTCTCATTTAACCAAATTAATTCTAGTTTGAACTCGTCTATTCTATTTCTCAAGCAATTTTGAAATACTAGACACTATGTCGGAGGACGTTGGTTCGACTTTTGAATCAAATCTCTGAACAACCTGACCTCTTTGATCAACTAAGAATTTTTCAAAATTCCATTTTACTTCGTGAGAATCCTCTAGACCAGCCAATATGCTCTGAAAAAAAGGATGCTTACCCTCTCCAAGCACACTCACTTTTTCGGTTATAGGAAAGTTTACTCCGTAGTCCATTGAACAAATTTTATTCACTTCATCATTACTCTCTGGAGTTTGCTTACCAAAATCATTGGTCGGAACGCCTATTACCAAAAAACCTTTATCTTTAAATTGATCATATAACTTTTCTAGACTCGTCAATTGTGGGGTAAACCCGCATCGAGTAGCTATGTTGACATAAAGTACAACCTTTCCTTCGAAAGTGTTTAAACTAATTTCATTTCCATTTATTAATTTCAATGAAGACTTACTCATAATCTTTCTCCCTTTGAGAATATAATTACAAAATACTCTATCACACAAATTTATATAAATAACAATTATTTATAGAATGTTGACTCCTTCTCTTTCTCTCTTACATGATTTAGCGATTTCTTCAATTTCACTTAAATTGTCACAATCCCACGAGTTTAACTTGCTACACGTGAATTCAATACATTTAGCATCCACATCCTTACAAAACCCCGTAACTCGTTCCATCTCACTTAAATTATCGCATTCCCAAGAATTCACAAGGCCACAACTCACCTTAACACAGTCACCACCCCGATTTCCTCTACACATACCGGCGACTCGCTCCATCTCACTTAGATTATCACACTCCCAAGAGTTAACATAACCGCAAACCTGATCAATACAATTTCCGTTTCTATTACCGACACACATTTGTGCAATTCGCTCTAACTCACTTCTATTATCACATTCCCAAGAATTTAAATGTTTACACACAGACTCAATGCATGATGTTCGATCTTGAGGAGGCTCACAACGATCGCGATCCTCAGATTCATTAAATTTTTGCTTAAAGAGTCCCTCAAAGGGTTTTTTTTGAATTTGATTTAACTGCTCTTGAACGTAGTACCTTTTCACAAGAGAATTCATTTTTTTTAAATCCATTACCTGTTGAACTTTTTGCGTTTCTTTTGCAAAGGCATTTTGAAAGCCCAGCAAAACAAATAAAATTAAACCTATAAAACGACTGAATGTCATATCTCCCCCTATAAACTCTTTGATAAACTATCTAAAATTAGAGCAGTAATTTATGATACAGACAAACACCAAGTATGATGCAATCAGTTGAATCTTATTTGAAACTTTTTATGAAGCGCGATCTCTGTCAAACCTAAACCACGTTGATCTTTCTGAAAATCTACAATTCCACTATGAATATTTAAAACCGTAATTTCAGTTTCGTTAATTTTAAATATACATCGCCAAGCTCTGACAGATAATTCAAACAAGTCGTTTACTCTTTTTATCCGCTTGGTCTTTCTATTCATCGGGTCCTCACCTAGTTGAACTTCCAAAACAGACTTCAAATCAAA